>NZ_JBEOVY010000151.1:0-17310 GCF_040295745.1 Saccharopolyspora sp. NPDC002686 | reverse complement strand
GGGCTGCTATGACGGCCCAAAAGACTCACGGGACCTTTTTCGCGTCCGGGGGGCGATTGGGCCCGGATGGGCGAGCGCGTGCGGCGGGGCAGATGGTCGCTCAGCGGGGGTGATCGAGTTTCGGTCGGAGGCCCCCGGACTTGCGCGAACAGGTGACGAGCGAGGGGTGTCGCTAGGCTGAACGCGGCCTTGCCCGACCGAAACGATCACCCAACGTGATCTGGCGTACCCCCCACGACGTCCAGCCGGATGAAGGCTCGCCGGTATCGTGGTGCGCAGGCGGTGGCAGCCGCCGGAAGAACACCAGAAGAGGTGGAGAGGTTTCGATGACCGTCGATCTGGGCATGCCCGCGGCCCCTGCTCCGGTGCTCGCGGAGCGGCGCAAGACCAGGCAGTTGCAGGTCGGGGCGGTCGGAGTGGGCAGCGAGTCCCCCATCTCCGTGCAGAGCATGACCACGACCGTCACCGCGGACATCAACAGCACGCTGCAGCAGATCGCGGAGCTCACCGCGGCCGGCTGCGACATCGTGCGGGTGGCCTGCCCGAGCGCGGACGACGCCGAGGCGCTGCCCGCGATCGCGCAGAAGTCCAAGATCCCCGTCATCGCCGACATCCACTTCCAGCCGAAGTACGTCTTCGCGGCGATCGAGGCCGGCTGCGCCGCGGTGCGGGTGAACCCGGGCAACATCAAGAAGTTCGACGACAAGGTCAAGGAGATCGCGCAGGCCGCCAAGGACCACGGCACGCCGATCCGGATCGGCGTCAACGCCGGCTCGCTGGACCCGCGGCTGATGCAGAAGCACGGCAAGGCCACCCCGGAGGCGCTGGCCGAGTCGGCGCTGTGGGAGGCGAGCCTGTTCGCCGAGCACGACTTCCACGACCTGAAGATCTCGGTGAAGCACAACGACCCGGTCGTGATGGTGCGCGCCTACGAGATCCTGGCCGAGCAGTGCGACTACCCGCTGCACCTCGGTGTGACCGAGGCCGGTCCGGCGTTCCAGGGCACGATCAAGTCCGCGGTCGCCTTCGGCGCGCTGCTGCGGCAGGGCATCGGCGACACCATCCGGGTCTCGCTGTCCGCGCCGCCGGTGGAGGAGATCAAGGTCGGCGCGCAGATCCTGCAGTCGCTGAACCTGCGCCCGCGCAAGCTGGAGATCGTCTCCTGCCCGTCCTGCGGTCGCGCGCAGGTCGACGTCTACAAGCTCGCCGACGAGGTGACCGCCGGCCTGGAGGGCATGGAGGTCCCGCTGCGCGTCGCGGTGATGGGCTGCGTCGTCAACGGGCCGGGCGAGGCCCGCGAGGCGGACCTGGGCGTGGCGTCGGGCAACGGCAAGGGCCAGATCTTCGTCAAGGGCGAGGTCATCAAGACCGTGCCCGAGCACAAGATCGTCGAGACGCTGATCGAAGAGGCCATGCGCATCGCCGAGGACATGGAGCCCGTCGACGGTGACGCTCCGACCGTCTCGGTCGGTTGAGTTCGCGAGATCGGCCGTCCCCGGTTCGGGGGCGGCCGATCGGCTGCGTCATGAGTGCCGCGCGTCAGGACGACCAGGTGTCGAGCTTTTCCGCCCACCGGGCTAGTCCGAATGGGTGAGCGCGAGATCTACGGGTGTGGTGCCCCGCCGCCAGGGGAGTTGCGCAGCCCGCGTTTCTGGCAGTCTTGGCGGGTGCTCAAGCTCGCCGGTGCACGGCTGTTGGAGGAACGGGACTCGGTGCTGGTCCGTTCCGTGCTGGACTCCGCTCCGGTCGCGGCCTGCATGGTCGCCGCGCGCGTCGAGGAGGCGGGCGTCCACCCGCTGCGCCTCGGCGGTGAGCTCTGGGGTTACGGCAGCAAGCTGACCGGCATGTGCTTCTCGGGCGCGAACCTGATCCCGCTGCGCGGCGGACCGGACGCGATGCGCGCTTTCGCCGACCGGGCGCTGCGCCGCCGCCGGATGTGCTCCTCGCTGGTCGGTCCGTCCGAGCAGGTGCTGGCGCTGTGGGACGAGGTCGCCGCGCAGTGGGGACCGGCGCGGGAGATCCGCGCCGACCAGCCGCTGATGGTGCTGGCGGAGGCGCCGCACGTCGTGCCGGACCCGCTGGTGCGCCAGGTCCGGCTGAACGAGCTGGAGACCTACCTGCCCGCGGCGATCGCGATGTTCACCGAAGAGGTGGGCGTGGACCCGTGCAGCGACGGCGGGGCGGCGAGCTACCGGGCGCGGGTGGCGGACCTGATCAACAGCGGCCGGGCGTTCGCCCGCTTCGAGGACGGCGAAGTCGTGTTCAAGGCCGAGATCGGCGCGCTGTCGCGGACCGTCGGCCAGATCCAGGGCGTCTGGGTGCACCCGGATCGGCGCAGCACCGGGCTGGGCACCGCGGGTACTGCTGCGGTCGCCGACCGCTTGGTGCGCGGCCTCGGTCGGACCGCGAGCCTGTACGTCAACGACTACAACGTCGCCGCGCGGCTGGCCTACGAGAAGGTCGGCTTCCGCCGCATCGGCTCGTTCAGCACGGTCCTGCTCTGACCTGCGGTTTGTCCACTGTGGAGCGGTGAACACGATGGGGTGAAGATCGTGGGATCTTTCACCGCCCCGACCGCCGGAGGCCGTCCCCGGCGACCGTCCGGACATGATCGACATCTGCGCGCCGGACGCCTTTGACCGGCGTCGTTGGTGCCCGATCCGGACCTGATCCCCACCTCGGAGCCCGGTGGAAAAGAGGGTGGACCTTTCAGGGGGTTTCGGCATACTCGCGGACATGGTTTCCACGCGGATCTTCGCCGGGCTCGCCGCTCTGCTGCTGGTGCCGTTGGCGTCCTGCAGCACCGGGCCGTCCGAGGAGGACGTCGCCACGTCCTTCGTGAACGCCGTGGCGGCCGGCGACGCGGCGGGTGCGGCCGACCAGACCGACAACCCCGGGCAGGCGAAGCAGGCGCTCGAGGCGCTGCACCGCAACCTGTCCCCGCAGGCCGCGCACGCGACGGTCCAGGGCGTCGCCGACGATCCGCAGGGCGTGCCGACCGCGAAGTTCGACATGTCCTGGGACTTCGGCGCGGGCAAGGTCTGGGAGTACCCCGGCGAGTTCGGGCTGGTCGAGGGCGAGCAGGGCTGGAAGGTCCGCTGGGCGCCGAGCGCGCTGCACCCGAAGCTCGGGCCGGGCCAGAGCCTGGCGTTCCGCGAGCAGCGCCCCGACCCGGCGCCGGTGCGCGACCGCGACGGCACCGAGGTGATGCGACCGGAGCAGCTGGTCACGGTCAGCCTGACCGCGAAGGACGCCGGGGACGTGCCGAAGGTGGCCGCCTCGCTGGCGAGCGCGCTGAGCACCATCGAACCGGAGATCACCCAGCAAACGATCATGGACGGCGTCGGCAAGACGCCGAAGGACCAGCCGTACGCGGTGGTCACCCTCCGGCAGGGCGACTACGAGAAGGTCAAGTCGCAGATCTACGAGCTGCCCGGGGTGAGCTTCCCGGCGAAGACGCGGCTGGTGGCCAGCGACCGCGGCTACGCCTCGCAGGTGCTGGCGGGGGTGGCCCGCAAGGCCGACGAGCAGGTCGAGGCCAACGCGGGTTGGCGGGTCGTCGCGGTCGACCAGGCGGGCAACGAGGCCGCCGAGCTGCACAGCGTCGCCGAGAAACCGGTCCCGCCGATGACCGTGACCCTCGGCGACCGCACCCAACGGGCCGCCGAGCAGGCGATCGACCAGATCCCGCAGGCGTCGATGCTGGTCGCCGTGCAGCCCTCCAGCGGTGAGGTGCTCGCGGTCGCGCAGAACGCCGCCGCCGACGCGGAAGGGCCGGTGGCGCTGTCCGGGCAGTACCCGCCCGGCTCGACGTTCAAGATGGTCACCGCGACCGCCGGGCTGGAAGCGGGCAAGGTCAACCGCGACACCCCGGTGGACTGCCCCGGCAAGAAGGTCTTCGACGGCCGGGTGCTGCCCAACGACGACGAGTTCGACCTCGGCAGGGTGCCGCTGCACATGGCCTTCGCCAAGTCCTGCAACACCACGTTCGCGCAGCTCGCGGTCGACCTGCCCGCGCAGGCGCTGACCGACACCGCGCACCAGTACGGCCTCGGCGTGGACTTCGACATGCCGGGCGCGACGACCATCACCGGCAAGGTGCCGCCGGGCGACAGCGTGGTGCAGCGCGCGGAGAACGGCATCGGCCAGGGCACGGTGCTGGCCAGCCCGTTCGGCATGGCGCTGGTGACCGCGTCGGTGGCCAACGGCCGGATGCCGGTGCCCACGCTGATCGAGGGCATGCCGACCAAGGCCAGCGACACCCCGCAGCCGCCGTCGCCGCAGGCCCTCGACCAGCTCCGGAGCATGATGCGCGAGGTCGTCACCGAGGGCACCGCGACCGGGCTGGCCAACTCCGGTGAGGTGCGGGGCAAGACCGGGACCGCCCAGTTCGGCGACGGCACCCACTCGCACGGCTGGTTCGTCGGCTACCGCGGCGACCTGGCGTTCGCGGTGCTGGTCACCGACGCGGGCAAGTCCGTCCCAGCGGTCGACGCGGCCAAGCGGTTCCTCGCGGCGAGCTGAGAATCCCGTCTCCGGTGGTCGTTTTGCGTGGCGGTGCGGGTGGCGGAACCTCAGCGCCCGCCTGGACTCCGGGTGCCCGACTTTATGTATGCCAATACACGGCGGTCAGGCCGTCCTCGCCAGGCGAACGCTGAGAACCCGCGGCGGTGCCGGTTGCGAGGGTGGGCTATTCGCCTGGCGGCGAATCAAAGCAAAAGATCAAAAGCAGGTGCTGAGATCGCTTCACGTGTTCGGGTGATCACCGGTGGTGATCGACGTGCTACTTTGTAGCGCATGGAGCGGATCGGCGTGCGCGAACTGCGGCAGAACGCCAGCCGGTACCTGAGACGAGTCGCCGCCGGCGAGTCGATCCTGGTCACCGACCGGGGCCGCACCGTCGCGGTGCTCGCTCCGCCCACTCGTGACCAAGCCCTGTACGACGAGCTCGTCGCGGCCGGGGAGCTGGTGCCCGGCGATGGCGGCGAGCTGCCCGACCCGTTGCCCGCGGCGCCGACCCCGAGCGTCTCCGACCGGCTGCTGCGCAGACGTGAACAGGAGCGGTTTTGATCTACTTCGATTCCTCCGCGCTGATCAAGCTCATCGCCCCCGAACCGGAGAGCAAAGCGCTGAGCCAGTGGGTGCGCGAGCGCTGGGAGCACCCCAGGGTCACCAGCGCGCTGTCCAAGGTCGACGTGCTGCGGACCTTCCGCGAGATCGGCCCGCACGCGGTGGACCTGGCCTCGATCATCATCTCCAAGATCGACCACCTGCCGGTCAAGCAGGACGTGCTGGACGCGGCGAGCGAGCTGCAGGCCGGGGTCGGTCCGGTCGACGCGATCCACCTGGCCTCGGCCTGCAAGATCAAGGACGGCCTGGTGGCCTATCTCTCCTACGACCCGGCCCTGCTGGCCGCGGCGGAGGAAGCGGGACTGGCCACCGCATCACCAGGCGCGAACTGACCGGGCAGCCCCAGCCGCACCGCCGGAGCGGGTGATCCGGCGGTCACCGCCCGGAGTTCGGCGCCAGCAGCGCGGTTAGAGTGGGGGACATGCCGGTTCGAGCTCCGTTGCAGCCAGGCGTGCAGACGCCGCGCCGCCCAGTCCCCGCGCACATCGAGCGTCCCGAGTACGTCGACAAGCCGGCCCCCAAGCGCGGCACCGACCCCGACGTGCAGCCGCCCGAGGTCATCGAAGCGATGCGGGTCGCTGGCAAGCTCGCCGCGCAGGCGCTGGTCGAAGCGGGCAAGGCGGTGCAGCCCGGCGCGACCACCGACCAGGTCGACGCGGTCGTGCACGAGTTCTTCTGCGACCACGGGGTGTACCCGTCGACGCTCGGCTACCGGGGCTTCCCCAAGTCCTCCTGCACCTCGCTCAACGAGGTGATCTGCCACGGCATCCCGGACTCGACGGTCATCGAGGAAGGCGACATCGTCAACGTCGACGTGACCGGCTTCGTCGGCGGCGTGCACGGCGACACCAACGCGACCTTCATGGCGGGCGAGGTCTCCGAAGAGGTGCGCCTGCTGGTCGAGCGCACCCACGAGGCCCTGATGCGCGGCATCAAGGCGGCCAAGCCCGGCCGTCAGCTCAACGTGATCGGCCGCGTCATCGAGTCCTACGCCAAGCGCTTCGGCTACGGCGTGGTCCGCGACTTCACCGGCCACGGCATCGGCCGCTCCTTCCACAGCGGACTGGTGATCCTGCACTACGACGAGCCGTCGGTGCAGACCGTCCTCGAACCGGGCATGACCTTCACCATCGAGCCGATGATCACCCTCGGCACCCACGAGTACGACATGTGGGACGACGGCTGGACGGTCACCACCAAGGACAAGAGCTGGACGGCCCAGTTCGAGCACACGATCCTGATCACCGAAGACGGCAACGAGATCTTGACGCTGCCCTGATCGTCGGGGGAGGAGCGCTCGTCCTCCTCGGCTTGAACCGGAACTGCCCGGGTGGGCCACCGAACGGTGGCGCACCCGGGCAGTTCCAGCTGGTCCGCTAGCGGCTGGACCGGCGTTCTTCCTTCGCCTTGCGGCGGGCTTCCTTGATCGCGGCGTACCGCTGCCGCGACGCCTGGCGGGCTTCGCGCTCCGCCAGTTCCTTCCGCTTCTTCGCGGCTCGTTCTTCCGGGGTGCCGTGGATCTTCTCCCAGAACTTGCGCTGCTCGGCCTGGGAGAAGCTCCACATGACGGATGTGGCCAACATCCAGAGCGCGGGCGGCAGCAGGACGATGAACGAAACGACGGAGATCGTCGTGGTGAAACCGGTGGAGTAGCCCTCCGCCGGGGTGTACGTCCGCTTCTCCGTGTTGATGTTGCTGCGGCCGCCGCCGTAACCCCAGGTCAGCCGCTTCTCCTTGCCGATGTCATCGGGTGAGAAGAAGTTCATGTCCAGGGTCTGGGTCCAGGTGTTCCCCGTCTTGTCGTCCCGGATCGTGGCCGTGCAGCTCCAGTTGTGCCCGAAGCCGCGGCGCGTGATCGGCCCGGTGTCCTCGCAGGACTGCACGTAGGCCGTGCCGTTCGGGCGGTCGTGCTTCTCCGGGAACGAGAAGACGATCGTCAACCACGACAGGACGATGATGGCCACGACGACGAATCCGCCGAGCATCTTCGCCAGCCGGATGGCGATGTTGTCCGACTTCCACACTCCGACCGCCTACTTCTGTTCCTCTTGGTTCTCCGCGGCGAGGTCCTTGCCGTCGTCCAGCGCGGCCGCACCCTTGGCCACCTCGTAGGTGGTCTTCGCGCGACCGCCGTCCGGGCCCATGTCGATGGTCGGCTTCTGCAGGAGGTCGCCCTGCGCCCACGGCTTGTACTCGGCGCCGCCCGCCTTGAAACCTGCCCAGGCGTCTTTGAGCCGACCGGTCGTCGAGCCCTGCAGGCCCTCCCCGAGCTCCTTCACGCCTTGACCGGTGACGGCCTTCTGGGCGTTGGGGTTGACGACGCTGGCGCTCGGCGCGTTGGCGAGGCCGCTGAAGAAGTCGTCGACCTTCGTCTTGAGCGACTGCCCGGCGGAGCCGAGCTTGTTCAGGACGTTGGACAGGTTCTTCAGGACGTCGGCGAGCTTGTCCATCCAGCCCTTGATCTTGCCCGCCCAGGTGATCGCGGTCTGGACGGCTTCGGCGATCATCCCGCCAGCGGCGATGCCCGCGGTGGCCACGGCCGCGGCACCCCACTTGAGGACGATGGAGATGATCTCGCCGATGGCCCCGGCGATGAGGTCGCGGACGATTCCGCGCACGGCCCCGACCACGACCCCCGCGCCGTCCACGGCGGCCTTCATGCCGTTGCAGGCCTCACCGAGCGCGTCGATGGTCTTGGCGGTGTCCTCGCCGAGGGTGCGGTAGGCGTCTCCGGCCTTGCCCTCCCACGCAGTGGTGCCCGCCGCGGATTGGCCGTACTCCTTGCCGGTTTCCTTGAGTTCCTTGCCGATGTTCTCCCAGGTGCTCGCCATGCCGCTGATGGCATCCGGGTTGCCCATCAGCGCGTCGAACGGCTCCCGCAGGAATGAGACGTTCTCCATCAGCCAGCCGACACCCCAGCTGGCCAGGGTGGCGAGCGGATCCGCGGCGAGGCCCACCGCATCGACGCCGACGCCGAGGGCGTTCAGACCTGCGGAGTCCCAGTCGCCGTTCTGGATCGACTGGACGGTGCCGATGACGTTCTCGACGCCGCCGGCACCGCTGGCGGGGTTGGCGGTCCCCTTCGCCTCGGATTCCTCCGAGGATTCGTCGGCCGTTACGACGAGATCACTTTCCGAACTCAACGGTCACCCCCTTGATGAAGTCGCTGTTCTCCTGGTCGGTCCGCTCGTACTCGGCTGCGGTCTCGTCCAGCGCGGTTTTGATCGCTTCCAGCGCTTTTCCGCCGGTCTCGATGGCGGATTTGGTGATTTCGCCCTGGGCGGTGCACTGCATCGCCAGGAATTGGCCGAAGATGCCGAAGGCGTTGCTGTCCATCGTCGTTTGAGCTGCGCCGTGCGCTGCGTTCACGCGGTCGGCGAAGCCCTGGACCTGGTTGCTGTGCTCCTTGATCACCGGCACGTCGGCCTTGAAGCCGTCGCTCATCGCAGGAAGCTCCCGCCGTTGTCGTAGTCGTCGTCCTCGTCGGGTTGGGCCGGGCGCTTCGGAGCCTCGTCCGGGTCGGTCCCGTCGCCGGTGTAACCGTGCGGGAGGCTGCTCTTGACGAAGTCCAGCGCCGTGCCGTCACCGACGAACTGCTGCATGACCTCGACCATCTGGCCCGCTGCCTGGCGCTGGGCCTGGCGGACGCATTCCATGATCGTCGCCGCGACCTGGTCGGGCTTGGGGTGCGGGAAGTCGCGGCTGAACTCGATGTCCTCCAGCGCACCGCTGCTGTTGACCCGGACCGTGATCTGGCCGTCGCGGGACGTCGTGGTGGCGCCGAGTTGCGACAGTTCCGACTTCGCGCGGTCGGTGTCCTCCTTGAGCTGCTGCAGCTTGGTGTTGTACTGGGTCAGCCAATCGTCTGGATGCATCGTTCCCCTACTCGACGTGCCCGGGCGTTGCGGGAAGGGTAGAGGAGTGCTTCCGGAATTATGCGACTTCGCGGACATTTGCGCGGGCAATTGGGGCGATCAGGTAGGAAATACTCGTGAATGCGTTGTTGGTGGCTGGGACCACTTCTGATGCCGGGAAGAGCGTTGTCACCGCTGGGATTTGCCGGTGGTTGGCCCGGAGCGGGGCTCGGGTTGCTCCGTTCAAGGCGCAGAACATGTCCAACAACTCCGTCGTCACCGCTGATGGCGGCGAGATCGGGCGGGCTCAGGCCGTGCAGGCCGCGGCGTGCGGGCTCGAGCCCTCCGTGCGGTTCAACCCCGTGCTGCTCAAGCCGGGTAGCGATCGCAGTTCGCAGGTCGTCGTGCTCGGGCGGGTTTCCGGTGAGGTGACCGCGATGTCGTACCGGGCTCGCAAGGCCGCGCTGCTGGACACCGTCGTGTCCACATTGGAGGAACTGCGGGCCGAGTTCGACCACGTCATCTGCGAGGGGGCCGGTTCGCCCGCCGAGATCAACCTGCGGGCCAACGACATCGCGAACATGGGGCTGGCGCAGGCCGCTGGATTGCCGGCGCTGGTGGTCGGCGACATCGACCGGGGTGGCGTGTTCGCGCAGCTCTTCGGCACTCTCGCGCTGCTGGACGCGGCCGATCAGGCGCTGATCGGCGGGTTCCTGATCAACAAGTTCCGGGGGGATCCGGCGCTGCTGGAACCCGGGCTGGACCAGCTGCGGGCGTTGACCGGACGTCCGGTGCACGGTGTGCTGCCGTGGGCCGAGGACCTGTGGCTGGACGCCGAGGACTCGCTGTCCTACGCCGCGGACGGGGTGGTCGGACGGCCTGCTCCTCCGCGCGGTGAGCAGTGGTTGCGGGTCGCGGTCCCGCGGTTGCCGCGGATCTCCAACGCCACGGACGTCGAAGCGCTGGCCGCCGAGCCGGGAGTTTCGGTCCGGTTCGTCACCGAGCCCTCCCGGCTGGCCGACGCGGACCTGGTGGTGCTGCCCGGATCCAAGTCCACCGTCGCCGATCTGGCCTGGCTGCGCAGCAGCGGACTGGCCGACGCGATCCTCGCGCACGCCCGCGCGGGGCTGCCGGTGGCCGGGATCTGCGGCGGCTTCCAGATGCTGACCCGGCGCATCCACGACGAGGTCGAATCGGGCTCCGGCGCGGTCGACGGACTCGGGCTGCTGGACGTGGAGATCGAGTTCGAGACCCGGAAAACGCTGGCGAGGCCCAGCGGGAACGCGTTCGGCGAACCTGTTTCGGGCTACGAGATCCACCACGGCGCACCTCGCCGCCGCGGCGACCTCGAGCCGCTGGTCACCACGTCGGACGGGCAGCCGGAGGGCGGGATCGCCGAATCCGTGCTCGGCACGCACTGGCACGGGCTGTTCGAGAACGACGCCTTCCGGCGCGCGTTCCTGCGCTGGGCGGCGCGGCGCGCTGGGCGGGACGGCTTCGAACCGGCCGACGACACGGTGTTCGCCGACATCCGCGCCGGACAGCTCGACCTGCTCGGCGACCTGGTGGAGAAGCACCTGGACACCGATGCCCTGCGCCGGTTGCTGGACGGGGGAGTGCCCGCCGGGCTGCCGACGGTGCGCCACGGTCTGAACTGACACCGCGGCGGATCCGGGCCTTTCCGGTGTGACGCGGGTAACGTCGTCGGCATGGCTGCCGAGTTCAGCGTTGACGAAGCCCGCGAGCGGTTGGTCGAGCTCCTGGACCGCGCCGAGTCCGGGGAGGAAATCGTGATCACCCGGTTCGGCGCGCCGTCGGTCCAGCTGGTGCCGGCGCAAGGCCGATCAGGTGGCGGCTTCGCCGCCGGCGTGATCGCAGCTTCCTGGGTCGTGCCCGCCGGTGCGGAGGCCTTCGACGTCGGGACCGACTACTGGCCGGACCCCTCGGCCTGAATGCCTGTTGGTGGTCGTCTTGCTCGGGTGGTCGCTTAGCGGAACCTGAGTGCTTCCCTGGACTGCGGGTGCCCTCCTGATGTATGCCCAATACAAGGCGGAGGGGCCGTCCTCGCCAGGAAACCACTCAGAACCCGCCAGTGGTTGCTTTGCTGGGGTGGCCCAAGCGGCTGCCGCCGCTTACTCAGGCGCGGACGGCTTCGCCGACAGATTCTCTGGGCTCATCTGGGCGAGCAGCTCGTCCAGGAAGCCGCCCGCTTCTTCCGCTGCTCGCCGCGGGTCGCCGTCGCGCACCGCGGTGAGCAGTGCCGTGTGCGAGACGTGCTGCTCCGGCGGGATCTCCGGGTTGAAGGTGGTCGCCACGCTGGAGGTCACCGCCTCGTGGATCCCGGCGTAGAGCGAGATCAGCACCGGGTTGTGCGAGGCCGCGACCAGGCGCCGGTGGAACTCGGCGTCGGTGGTGATGACCGCTGCGCTGTCCCGGTGCTGCACGGCGGCGTCCCGCTGGCTGAGGCAGTCCGACATCTCCCGCAGGTCGTCCTCGGTGCGCGCCCGGGCGGCCAGCCGCGCGCCCTCGACCTCCAGCGCTCGCCGCACCTCCAGGACCTGCTGCAGCTCGGGTCCGCACAGCTTGCGGACGGCGCCGGAGATCTCGTTGGTCGCGCGCACGAACGTGCCATCGCCCTGCCGGACCTCGAGCAACCCCGCGTGGGAGAGCGCGCGCACCGCTTCGCGGACGGTGTTGCGCCCGACGCCGAGGGCTGCCACCAGCTCGGCCTCCGGCGGGATCTTCTCGCCCAGCGGCCATTCCCCGGACGTCACGAGTTCGCGGATCTGGGCGATGACCTGATCGACCAGCCCGGTCCGCTTGGCGGTGACCAAAGGCACTGACAGGTCCTTTCGTTCAAACATCCTACGTTTGACATACTAGTCCGTGATGTCCACCGAGTCACGAACCCAGCCTGCCCCCGACCACGTGGCTGATCAGGATGCCACCCGACGCCCCGCCGACGTGCACCCGGACGCGCTCACGCGCGAGAACGACGGTGCCGCGGAAACGGTCGAACCGAACCGGCACCTCGCGGTGGCCGGCGGCGGCCTGCTGCTCGCCGGTGTGGCCCTCGCGGCGGCGAACATGCGCCCCGCGGTCACGAGCCTGGCGTCGGTGCTCGGTGAGGTGCGGGACTCGCTCGGCGCGTCCAGCACCTGGGCGAGCATCGTGACGTCCGTGCCCACGCTGTGCTTCGGCGTGGCGGGCATCGGTGCTCCGCTGCTGGCGCGGCGGATGGGCATCAACAAGGTCGTCGGCCTCTCGCTGGCCGTGCTGACCGCCGCGATGCTGCTGCGGACCGTCGGCGGCACGTGGACCGTGCTCGGCGGGACCGTGCTGGTGTGCGCGGCGATCGCGATGTGCAACGTGCTGATCCCGGTGGTGGTCAAGGAGTCGTTCCCGACCCGCGTCGGGATGGCGACCGCGCTCTACACGACGGCGATGGCCGCCGGCGGCTCGACCGGATCTGCGCTGACGCCGTACCTGAACTCGGCCACCGGCAGCTGGCGGCTCGCGCTGGCGACCTGGGCGGTGGTGGCGCTGGCCGCGCTGTGCGTGTGGGTTCCGGCGACCGCGCGCCGCTCGTCGGGGCGCCAGGTGACGGCGTCGTCCGGGCCGCGGCGCTCGCTGATGCGCAGCCCGCTGGCGTGGGTGATCACCGGGTACTTCGCGCTGCAGTCGCTGGTCGCCTACGTCGTGATGGGCTGGCTGCCCGAGGTGTTCAAGGGCGTCGGGATCGACGGCACCACCGCGGGCATGCTGCTCGGCCTGTTGCTGCTGGTCGGCGTGCCGATCAACATGATCCTGCCGCCGCTGGTGACCAAGACGCGCAGCCAGTCCGGCTGGGCGATCGGGCTGGCGGCGCTGACCATCACCGGCCTGCTCGGGCTGCTGCTCGCGCCGCTGACCATGCCGGTGGTGTGGGCGCTGCTGATCGGCATCGGCATGAGCGCGTTCCCGCTGGCGCTGGTGCTCATCTCGCTGCGCGCGGCCAACGCCGCCGACACCGGCTCGCTGTCGGCGATGTCGCAGAGCATCGGCTACCTGATCGCGTCGTTCGGGCCGTTCCTGTTCGGCGTCCTGCACGACGTGACCGGCGCGTGGTCGGCCTCGCTGACGGTCCTGGTGGCGATCGTCGCGATCCAGTCGGTCTTCGGAGTCATCGCGGGCCGCCCCCGCCACGTCTGACCCCCGAACCCCGAAGGGCCCCTCCTACCAGTGGCAGGAGGGGCCCTTCGGGGTTCGAACTGGCTCGTCAGAAAGGCAATGGCGTCAGATCAAGCCGAGGCGGAGCATGGCGTCTGCGACGTTGGTGAAGCCGTTGATGTTGGCTCCGGCGACGTAGTTGCCGGGCATGCCGTACTCCTCCGCCGTGGCGTAGCAGCGGGCGTGGACGTCCTTCATGATCTGCTCGAGGCGCTGCTCGGTGAACTCGAAGCTCCAGCTCGCGCGGGACGCGTTCTGCTGCATCTCCAGCGCCGAGGTCGCCACGCCACCAGCGTTCGCCGCCTTGCCGGGGCCGAAGGCGACGCCCGCCTCCTGGAAGCTGCGCACCGCGTCCGGGGTGGTCGGCATGTTCGCGCCCTCGCCGACCGCGACGCAGCCGTTGGCGATCAGGGTCGCGGCGTCGTCGGCGTCGAGCTCGTTCTGGGTGGCCGAGGGCATCGCGACCTGGCAGGGAACCTCCCAGACGCTGCGGTCGGCGACGAACTTCGCGCCCGGCCGCCGCTCCACGTAGGCGCTGATCCGGGTCCGCTCGACCTCCTTGAGCTGCTTGACCAGCTCGACGTCGATGCCGTTCTCGTCGTGCACGTAACCGGAGGAGTCCGAGCAGGCGACCACGGTGCCGCCGAGCTGGTGGACCTTCTCCATCGTGTAGATCGCGACGTTGCCGGAGCCGGAGACCACGACCTGCTTGCCCTCGAAGGACTCGCCGCGCGCCGCCAGCATCTCCTGCACGAAGAAGGCGCAGCCGTAGCCGGTCGCCTCGGTGCGGACGCGGGCGCCGCCGAAGGACAGGTGCTTGCCGGTCAGCACGCCGGACTCGTAGCGGTTGGTGATCCGCTTGTACTGGCCGAACAGGTAGCCGACCTCGCGGCCGCCGACGCCGATGTCACCGGCCGGCACGTCGGTGTACTCGCCGATGTGCCGGTGCAGCTCGGTCATGAAGCTCTGGCAGAACCGCATGATCTCGCGGTCCGAGCGGCCCTTGGGGTCGAAGTCGGCGCCGCCCTTGCCGCCGCCGATGGGCAGCCCGGTGAGGGCGTTCTTGAAGATCTGCTCGAAGCCGAGGAACTTCACGATGCCCTGGTACACCGACGGGTGGAAGCGCAGGCCGCCCTTGTACGGTCCGAGCGCGCTGTTGAACTCGACCCGGAAGCCGCGGTTGATGTGCACCTCGCCGCTGT
Organism: Saccharopolyspora sp. NPDC002686; assembly: GCF_040295745.1. Lineage (NCBI taxonomy): Bacteria > Bacillati > Actinomycetota > Actinomycetes > Pseudonocardiales > Pseudonocardiaceae > Saccharopolyspora > Saccharopolyspora sp. NPDC002686. The sequence goes on along the minus strand of NZ_JBEOVY010000151.1, from coordinate 2,915 downwards.
CGTCCTCCCACGGCACCCGGAAGGTGATCTGGCGCTCCGGCTCGCAGATCCGCTCGATGATCTTCTGCTCGGCGTACTCGGGGTGCTTGTCGATAACCGGTCCGATGCTCTCCAGCACCTCGCGGACGGCCTGGTGGAACTCGGTTTCGCCGCGGTTGCGCTGGACCACGTTGTCGTAGACCGGCTCGAGACGTTCGTGAAGCACGGGGGTACTCCTTCGTTCGGCGCCACAGGATCGAGTTGCACCCCCAGGGCCAGAGCACAACTTTCGCTACAGCACACTCCCGCTTCTGGAACGGATCAAGATGATGCCGGACACACCACGCGGGTGGCGGAATCCGCGCGGTGCGTCCGGATGATCAGTTCAGCGGCAGGTTGAGCAGCGCGTTCTCCACCAGTTCGGGCATGCCCGGGTGGATCCAGTACTGGCCGCGGGCCATGCGGCGGGCGTCCAGCCCGAACTCCATCGCCTGGATCAGCGGCTGGATCAGCGTCGGCGCCTGCGGGCCGATGATGTGCGCGCCGAGCAGCTGCCCGGTGTTCGGGTCGGCGAGCAGCTTGGCGAAGCCGGTGGTGTCCTCCATCGCCCAGCCGTAGGCGATGCCCGCGTAGTCCTGGGTGGAGGTCACGTACTCGACGCCGCGCTCCTGCGCCTGCTGCTCGGTCAGGCCGACCGAGGCGATCTGCGGCGAGGAGAACACCGCGTGCGGGACGAACCGGTGGTCGGACTCGATCGGTTCCGCCGGGTGCAGCAGGTTGTGCTGCACGACGCGCATCTCGTGGTTGGCGACGTGCTTGAGCTCGTAGTCGGAGCTGATGTCGCCCAGCGCCCACACGCCGTCGACCGAGGTCCGCTGGGTCGCGTCGACCTTGATCTTGCCGCCGTCGGTGAGCTCCAGACCGCCGCCGGCGGCGTCGAGCAGGTCGGTGTTGGGCACCCGGCCGACCGCGATCAGCAGTGCTTCGGCCTCGACCGCTTCGGCGCCGTCCGGGCCCTCCAGGTGCAGGCGGACCAGTTCGCCGTCCTGCTCGACGGAGATCTCCTTGCGGTGGAGCCGCAGGTCCCAGCTCCGGTCGGCGATCTCGGTGAACCGGGCCGAGACGTCGGTGTCCTCGCTGCGCAGCACCCGGCCGGAGCGGCCGATCATGGTGACCTCGACGCCGAGCGCGGAGAACACGTGCGCGAACTCGGCGCCGATGAACCCGGTGCCCATGATGATCATCCGGCGGGGCAGCCGGTCGAGCCGCATCACGGTGTCGCTGGTGTGGAAGTCGACCTGGTCGAGGCCGGGGATCTCCGGGATCGCCGGGCGCCCGCCGGCGGCCACCACGAACCGGTCCGCGGTGATCGTCTCCGGACCGCCCGCGGTCTGCACGGTCAGCTGCTTGACGCCGGTGAACCGGGCCTGGCCCTGGTACAGGGTGACGTTCTCGTTCTCCTCGGCGCGGTAGCGGCGACCGCCCGCGGAGATCGGGTCGATCCGGCCGAAGATCCGGTCCCGGATCTCGGCCCAGCGCACGCCCTGCAGCTCCAGGTCGACGCCGAGCTTCCTGCCGCTGCCGGGGGCGCCGGCGATGTCCGCGGTGTGCACGAACATCTTCGTCGGGATGCAGCCGACGTTCAGGCAGGTGCCGCCGTAGGCGTCGTTGGGGCCGATGCCCTTCTCGACGATGGCGACGTCCCAGTCGGCGAACCGGTCGTCGAGGATCGAGTTGCCGGAACCGGAACCGATGATCACTAGGTCGTAATGCCGCACTGGTCCATCCTGCCTCAGGTCGAGCGGGCCGCGGTCGGGGCGCGCTGGCTTCGTCTGGCGTCGATCACTTGCAACCCGGCCACCAGGCCGGTGATTCCGCGATGATCTCGGGTGACCGTCACACCGCACGCGTGCGCCGTGCACCACAGCATCCCCAGCACTGCATCCGGTGCACCGAGCACGACCGTGCACGTGCCTTGAGCTGCGGCGAGTCCGCCGATGCCGAGCGCCCAGCGCAGCAGCGCGGCGGCCTTCGGCCGGGTGGGCGCGCGGGCGCGCAGGCAGACCGCGTGCTGGCCGAGCGAACTGCCGCCGAGCAGCATCGGGATCAGCAGCACCACGGCGGGCGCGAACCACAGCGCCGACGCTTCCCACCAGGCGCCGGGGGAGGTGCCGGTCAGCCAGAGCACGAGCTCGGCGCCGCGAGCGCAGGCGACGCCCAGCCACCAGAGCAGGAGCAGGTCGCAGGCCATGCCCAGCAGCCGGCGCGGTGCGGTCACCAGGCGCGGTGTCGCTGGTCGATCGCGGGCGGCGGTGGGCACGCGGCGCAGCAGCGGTGCGAGCAGACCGCCGAGCGCTGCACCGGTGGTGTTGGCGATGATGTCGTCGACGTCGAACACCCGGTACGGGCACGGGTGCAGGAACCACATCCCGGTGAGCTGGGTCAGCTCGACGAACACCGAGACGGCGGCTCCGACCAGCGCAGCCGCGGCCGGTCCGCGGCGCAGCAGCGCACCGAGCGGGACGAACAGCGCGATGTTGCAGGCGAACTGCTCCACCATCAGCACGCTGCGGAAACTCGCGAAGGGCTGCCACTGCGGCTCGAAGCAGATCTGGTCGTCGGCGAAGGGCAGCAACACGTAGCTGGCCAGACCGACCGCGTAGAGCAGGGCGGCGAAGCGCAGCAGCGCGACGCCCGCGCGGAGCTCGCCGTGCCGCCGGTGCTCGGCGGCGACGAACGGCGCGAACGCCATCGCCGCCAGGCCGGTGGCGGCCAGCACGGCGAACGACGCGGGCAGCACGCTCATCCCGATCTCCTGACGTCCGAAGAACCCCCTGTAATAAAGAGGAGCGAGGGGCCGTTTCAGATACATCTCGATCGAGTGATCGTCGAACGTGAAAGAGCCGTGCCCGCCCGGAATCCAGGGCGGACACGGC
>NZ_JBEOVY010000150.1:0-17396 GCF_040295745.1 Saccharopolyspora sp. NPDC002686 | reverse complement strand
CGTAGCCGTCCGAGCGCTGGTTGGTGAGCCCGGAGAGGAACTGCCTGAGCAGGGAGAACTGCCCTGCTTCCAGCTCCACGCCGTGCAACCCGGCATCATGATGGTCTGCTCGGCGGGGTCGACCTGGCGTTCCGGGCGGCGGATCCGCATCGGGACGGTTCGGCGGGTCGCCGCGTGCCGAGCCGGCTGGTGGGGGATCTGGCGTCGCGGCGGGGCTTGCGGAGGGACGACCGGGATGACGCCGGTGTCGGCGACCTGCAGGTCGAGCCGGTCGACGCTGGTGGTGTCGCCGCGGTGGGACTCGATGGCCTCGCGCAGGATCCGCCGGTCCTCCCTGGAGACCAGGAGTTCGCGGCGGGCCGCGAAGGCCGCCATCGCCAGGGACGCGCCCAGCACGTCACCGCTGTCCAGCTGGTTGCCGATCATCGTGGCGAGCCGGTCGGGCATCTCGGCGGCCAAGTGCAGGAGCACTCCGTCCAGTGCCTCGAAACCCGCTTTCGCGTCCACCTCGGCGGGCATGAAAACGCCCTGCTCCCAAACGAACACGGTTCCCTCCGTCAAGAATCTCAAGCGCTGCAGCCGAGTTTGACCTGCGCCGCGGCGTGACGCGCGTAAGTCGGGCCGTCGCTGGTGTAGTCGACGCCGCGCGAGTGCAGCTTGATCGTCAAACGCCCGTCGCCGACCGGGAACCGGCCCGCGTCGACCCACTGCCCCTGCCGCCCGACCTGGTCGATGCGGAATTCGCCGACCGGGTTCGACGTCTGGTCCGTCTGGTAGACGGTGTAGTAGCTCGGCGCGCCGCCGACCCGCGTGATGCCGCCCCGGGGGACGAACACCCACGCCTGGCAGCTGCCCTGCCGGACGTCACCAGTAGTGAACCGCCAGATCGCGGCGTTGTCACCGTCCTTGTTCGGGTCACCCGACATCGGCAGCGAGTCGAAGGAACCGTTGCACCCGTCGGCGGCGTGCGCCCCGGAGGGTGCGGTCTTCCAGCCAGCTTCGCCGTCGGTGTAGTAGCCGGGGCGGCTGTAGTTGCCGCCGGCGCAGCCCGGCCCGGCTACCGCGGCGAAGGTCGGCGCGGCGGGCGGCGCCGGATTCTCCTGGGCGCGGACGTCACCGGCAGGCGGCGGGGGCGGCGGAGCTCCGCCCTCGGCCGGGGCCTGCGGGGCGTTCTGGTTCACCGCGGGCGGCGCGGGCGGCTGCACCGGCTGGCCGGGGTTCGACTGCTCCTGCGCCACGCCCGGCACGAACCCGGACTGGGCCTGCGCGTCGTCCTCGAACGCGGCGGGCGTCGGCAGTTTCGCCTGCGGCCCGTCGTCCTTGGACAGGCCCATGACCAGCAGCGGAACGGACAGCAGCACCAACCCGGCGACGGCCGCAGCGGCGATCACCGGCTTGGACACGCGGTTGCCGGGGCGCGCCGGGGTCGTGGTCTCCTTCGCCGACTTGGCGGCGGCGACGGGCGCCACCTTGGTCGCGGCCTCCGCCTTGGCCGTGGTCGCGGTGGCAGGCTCGACCTTGCCGCTGGTGGCGGCGACCGGGTCGGCCAGCGCGGATTCCTGGACGGCGGGCATCACCTGGGTGTCCGCGGCGGCGGCCCGCATCTCGGTGTCCGCGGCCTCGGCAACGGCGTTCACGCTGACGCCGGAGGTCTTCTCCCAGGGGTGCTCACCTGCTGCGGACGCATCCTTGCCGCTAGGGCTCATCTGTCGGTTCCCATCGGTCGAGTCGTTCCAGCCGAGCCATCGCCAACTGCCCCCACCAACAGCGGATGCCCGGACAAGCGCACGGAGCAGGTGAAACCACCGAACCCCTGCCCAAAGCCTGGTCAACACCGACCAGACGAACAAGTAACCGAATACGGGGACAAGCGGGGAACCGAAGCAGGATCAAACCGGGACTGCGGTGGTTTCGAGGGCCTTGGCGAGGTGCTGGCGGTGGGCCGGGGTCGCTTCTTGGAGGGGGAGGCGGACCGATGGGTGGGGGATGATTCCGCGTTCTGCCAGGGCCGCCTTGGCCATGATGGCTCCTTGGCAGGTGCGCATGATCGCGTCTACCAACGGGAGCAGTCCACTTTGGATGGGGCGGGCCGTTTCGAGGTCGTTGTCGCGGACGGCTCGGACGAGTTCGGCGTTGCGGTCGGCGAAGACGTTGCCCACCACGCTGACCAGGCCGGTGGCGCCGGAGGCGAGGTAGGGCAGGTTGAGCTCGTCGATGCCGCAGTAGTAGGCCAGCGAGGTGCGGCTCATGACCGTCATCGCTTCGAACAGGTCGCCCTTGGCGTCCTTGACCGCGCGGATCCTGGGGTGCTCGGCGAGTTCGAGCAGCGTGGGCAGCTCCAGCGCGACGCCGGTGCGGGCGGGGACGTCGTAGAGCATCACCGGCAGCTCGGTGGCGTCGGCGACCGCCGTGCAGTGGGCGACGACCCCGGATTGCGTCGGCTTGGAGTAGTAAGGGCAGACGAGCAGCAGTGCGTCCGCACCCGCTGCTTCCGCTTCTCGGGCGCGGCGGATGCTGGAAGCGGTGTCGTAGGTGCCGACGCCCGCGATCACCCGGGCTCGCCCCTGCGCCCGGGCCACGACGTCGCGGATGAGCTGGGTCGTCTCGGCGTCGGTCAGGGTGGGCGCCTCGCCGGTGGTTCCGGCGACGACGAGGCCGTCGCAGCCGGTGGACAGCAGGTGGTCGACGAGGCCGGCGAGGCCGGTTCCGCTGATCGTTCCGTCCGGGTTCATCGGGGTCGCCATCGCGACGAGGTTGGAGCCGAAGAGCAGGTCAGCGCGGTTCATGACTCGATCCTCGCGTCATCGACAGATGCGGTCCAGCGATGCTTTCTTGCTGATATTGCGTAGCATTGCTTCATGATCGAGGTGGGTGCACTGCGGGCGCTGCGGTCGGTGGCCGCTCTCGGGACGCTGGCTCGGGCGGCCGACGAGCTCGGGTTCACGGCTTCGGCGGTGTCGCAGCAGATCAAGAGGTTGGAGCGCCAGGTCGGGTTGCCCGTGCTCGCGCCCGCCGGGCGCGGCGTGGTGCTCACACCAGCCGGCCAGGCCATCGTCGACGCCGCGCCCGAGGTGTTCCAGGCGTTGGAGCGCTGCGCGGAAGCCGCTCAGTCCGTCGCGGACGGCGCTCCACAAGGGACACTCCGCTTGGTCGCGTTCTCGACCGGCATCCGCGGCCTGCTCGCTCCCACCATGCCGCGACTTTCGAAGCGGTGTCCGGATCTGCGGGTGGAGATCAGCGAGCAGGACCCCGACCAGGCCCTCCACAGCATCGATGCGGGGACTGCCGACCTCGCCCTCGCGCACGATGCCGACGGACTTCCGGTCCCGCTTTCCCCGTCGTTGACCCGGCGACTCCTGCACACCGACATCGGTGACGTCGTGATGGCCCGCACGCACCGGCTCGCGAAGCTGGACCGGCCGCTCACCAGCGCAGACCTGATCGGCCACCGGTGGGTGACCAGCCCGCCGGGAACGGTGTGCCACCAGTGGTTCCGACGCCTGTTCGCGGACGTGCCGGAAGAACCCGACGTGTGCCACCGGGTGGACGACTTCTCCACCCAGATGTCCCTGGTCGCCGGCGGCGAAGTCCTGGCCCTGATCCCCCGCCTCGCCCGCCCGCCCCTCCGCGAAGGCCTCATCTCCCACCCGCTCCACCGCCCACCCCAACGCGAAGTCCACGCGGTATGGCGGAGCAGCGCCAACGCCAGCCCAGCGATCCAAGCCGTCCTCGCAGAGTTGGAGGCGACCGCTCCGCCCGATGCCCCGTGAGCACTTTCTGGTGTCATGACCCCACGAAGTGCTCACGGACCCGCGCCCGCACGCCCGGCGTGGCCGGGGTTCGGAGTCGTGAGCAGTTTGGGGTGTTCTGGCGCCCCAAAGTACTCACGAAACTGGGCTCGCTGCAGGTAGGGCCGGTCGGTGGTGAGGCCGTGAGCACTTTGGGCTGTCCTGGCGACCCAAAGTACTCACGGGGGACGGGTTGCACAGGCGTCGGTGACGGCGCTGCGCAGTGCGCGCTTCGAAGCTGTCGAGTCGGTGTTGAGCAGGACGTCGACGTATTCGGCCGGGGGCGTGACACCAGCGGTCAGCAAGACGCCCGTGAGTACTTTGGGCTGCCATAGCGACCCAAAGTGCTCACGGGACGGAGCGCGGCACGCGGAGCGTATGCATCGGGCGAGCGTGTACGTCCGGGTGCGTAGGCCGGTGGTCGTCATCGGGTGGATGTGCCGCAGATGAGGTCGGCACACACTGGCTTCCCAATGCAGCCACGGGAATCCGCTCGGGACAGGTGGGGTGGAAGCGGATTCCCACGCCTCGGAAGCTGCATCTGCTCGGGAGGAATCCGATGTCCATCAACGAATCCGCCGCAGACCTGCGCGGTCCACGGGTCGCCGCCACCGCTGCCGTGGCGTACGTGGGCTGCTTCGCCGTGTCCTTGATCCTGCCCGGGCTGCTGGGCCAGCGTTTCGCGGCGCCGGTGCCTTACGCGTCGGACGAGGAGGTGGCGGCCAAACTGGCCGCCAGCGACCACGGCCTGGTGCCGATCGGCGCGTTCTGGCAGGCAGCGAGCGCACTGGCGCTGTTGGTGTTCGTGCCTTATGCGGCGCAGTTCGTGCGCGGGCGGGTTCCGGGGAGCGCGCTCGCGGGGCTGGTGCAAGCCGGCGGTGTCGTGTCCGGTGGGCTGCTGGTGCTGTCCGCGTCCGTGCAGTGGATCTCCTACCAGCCGACCGTCGCCGCTGACGTGCACCTTTTCCGGGCGGTGACGGATCTGGTGTTCATCACCGGTGCCGCGCCGCACGTCGCCACCTTGGGCTTCCTGGTCGGAGTAGTGGCGTACGTGAGTCGCAAGACGGGTGCGCTGCCGGCCTGGCTGAACTGGTTCGGACTGGTGATCGCCGCGGTGTCCTTGGTGTCGATGCTGTCGCTGATGTTCGAAGTGGCGACGATCTTCATCCCGCTGGGCCGCTACGTCGGAATGATCTGGTTCCTCGCGGTGGCGGCCGTCCTGTGGTCGCGGCGCGAAGCCACGGCATCCGCAGTCCGGCAGTGAGGTTCGAGGATGCGCTACCTGCTGCTGGGATGGGCCGCGGTGATCGGTCCGTTGATCGTGTCGGGGTTGATCGGCGGCCCCACGGGATTGTTGCCGCATCTGATCTACCACCTGGTCTATTCCGCGCTGAGCCTGATCGGGATCTGGGCGGCGGTGCGCATGTCGTCGCGCGGGCGGCGGGTCTCGTTGGCAGCCGCTGTCGGCGTGATCATCGCCGGACAACTAGGTCAAGAGCTCGTCGTGCTCACGCACGGCGGGGTGCACGCCGGCCCGGAAGTCCTCACCCAGCCCTTCCACGTGGCCAGCGCCATGGTGTCCCTGCTCGGCATCGTCGCGGCCGTGGTGGTTCTGATCGCGGTCACGGTGGCAACGGTGGTGCCGGGTCGCCGGACGGTTCACGACGGCCGAATTGCAGATCCGGACACGCCGGGAAACTAGCCCACGGCCTCGCGCAACGCGCTCGCGAGGATGCGCGTGGAAGCGGTTGAGCCGGGGTTGAGGAGTACGTCGACGCCTTCGTCCGGCAGCGCCTCGGCCAGCTCCGCGGCGGTGGCGTCGCGCCAGCCCGCGACGCGAACCCGGTCGCGGTGGGCGGGCGCTGTGGTCACCAGGATCGAGGCCTCCCCGTCCGGGGCCGGTGCGACGACCGGGGCGCCCTCGTCGTCGACAGCGATCCCGAACTCCGCGTCGCGCAGCACGGCGAGCAGCTCCCCGGCCCGCAACCGGCCCTTGACCGCCAGCCGCAGCACCGCGTCGACGGGGTCGGTCGGCGAGTCCGGGCCGGGCGCGTAGTCGGGGTTCGACCGGAACCTGCCGGTCGTGCCGTCGGCCTCGACGTACCAGCCGCCGACCACTGCCTCGCGGGGCGGCCGCGGCAGGTTCCGGCCCTGCTGGTGCCACGCCGGGTCGATCAGGAACACCCACCGGGACTCCGCCGGCAGCGCTTCTTCCGCGCTCAACGCAACGACCTCCTACCTCCGAACATGCGCGGGATCCCGTGTGTCAGGCGGGTTGGGGCGCGTTCTCCAAGTCGACCATCGCCACCCACTCTCGGCGGGTCGGGATGCGGGCCTTCGGCCCGGCGTTCGCGACGTGGGTCCGGAAGGGTTCGGGCAGCGCGATGCCCCGGGTCCGCAGGTAGTGCGTCGTCAGGTCGGACCATATCCAGGTGCCGTCCGTGCGGAGGGCGACCGGGACCACCGGTTCTTCGTCGTCCTCGAACAGGTCGGGCACCAGGGCGTCCTCCTCGGTGAGCGGGGTGCCGGAGTCGAGGTACTCGAGCTGGGCGTCCCGGTTCGGGCCCGGTGGCTCGCGGTCTTCGGAGTTCTCGTCGAAGCGGGCCAGCTCGATGTGCGGGAGCGGGCCGGTCGCGTGGATCTCGCGGCCCGCGACCAGGGCGGGGGCGTGGTAGTAGGTGTCCAGCGGGCTGTCCGGGGTGAACACCTCCACCTGGGGGCTGGGCAGGCCCGAGCGCCAGAGGCGGTCCGCCAGTTCCGCCGCGATCACGTGCGGTTTCATGCCGCCTTGGGTTTCCACCAGGTGCAGCGGACGGGCGATGAGCGGCGCCCCGCCCGCTGGCGTGCGCCAGGCCGACCAAGCGGTGTGCGTGCCCGGCTGGTCCTCCAGGTAGGCGCGGACGACTTCGGCGCAGCGCTGCGACGTCTCGTCCTCGCGCGGCTCGAATTCCCACAGCAGCACCGAAACGTCGTCGACGTGCTCCAACAGCTCGACGCGCTCGGCGGTCAACGGGTCCGCGCCGTCGAGCAGGATTTCGCGGGCATCCGGCGGCAGGGGCTCGTTCCACTCCAGGAAGACCTGGGTGATCAGCCGCGCTGCATGCGCCCAGTGGTCGGCCGCCAGCCAGCTCCGCGCCTGCCACACCACGTCGTCGGGCAGCCTCGGCGCGAGCCGCAGCAGCAGCTCGTGCCTCGCCCGGTCCTGCTCGTCCTGCATCATCTCCGAACCCCCAACGTCAGCCACCGGAAGGTGCGCACTCGCCGAGCCTCCACGCGGTGCGGGCCCGGTTCAAGTCACCGATAACGGGACGGCGGAGCGCCTAGCCGCGCCACGGGACGCCCGCCGCATCGCAGATCTCCCTGAGCGCCTTGACCAGCTCGCGCAGCTCACCTCCGATCCCGTTCTCGACCTGCGTGTAGCCGTCCTGCTGCACGGCTCCCTCCGCACCTGTCCCGGGCGACGCCGCGGCCACCAAGGCCGTGCGGTACGCCCGGGCCTCCGCGGCGTAGTCGCGAGCACGGCCTTCGAGCAGCACGTTCCGATCACCGATCTTGAAGAGGTAGTCGGCCAGGATCTCCTTGCTCCGGACCTTGAGGTCCTGGACCAGCTTCGGCACGCCCCGGAGCTGCCGGGCTTGCCCGAACAGCTCGTCGGAGATGTCCAGCTGCGCGAACCCGTCCCGCACCGCCTTCCGGACCGCTAGGAGTTCGCGCTGGTCAGCGCCGAGGCCGATGGCGTGGGACCGGCGCTGTCCGCGGAAGGTCGGCGCCTCGTCCGTGAGGCGGTACTCCACGGGCCGCAGCGGTGCGCTGGTGCCGGTGAAGTTCTCGAAGGCGTTGTAGAGCTCCTCGTTGATGCGCGACTGCGTGGCCCACGGGATCACGTAGTCCTGCACGAAGGTGCCGACCGCCGTCCGGTAGCCCTGCGCCTGGAGGTGCGCCGGGGCGTGCTTGGTGAAGAAGTCCTTCACGGCCGGTTTGGACGCGGGTTTCTCGCCCCGCTCAAGCAAGTCTCGGTTGCCGGTCTGACCAGCCGCGATCTTGCGCAGCTTGGCCGTGACGGCCGCGTACTCGTGGTGCCCGAGGAACTCGCCGGAGTCCGGCGAGCCGGCGGGTTCGGTGTAGACCCGGAAGTCCACCAGGTCGTCGGGCACGCCCAGCTTGTCGCGCAGTTCGCCGAGGCCGCGGACCTCGCCCCAGGAGTGCGGATTGCCCTCCAGGTCGCCGTCCGCGTAGGTGCGCAGCGAGCCGGGCAGGGCGAACTGCCGCAGGTTCTCCAGGGAGGCCGGGTTCTTGATGCCGAACTGGTTGGCCCCGAAGTGCTTGTCCACGTTCAGGTCGTCGGAGCGACCGCCGGAATCGTGCTCGGTCACCGCGTTGCGCGAGATCTCGTTGGCGACGCTCAGCGGAATCAGGAAGGAGCGGATCATGGGGTTGGTCGCCTTCCCCTTGAACCGGTACTTCTCCAGCCATTTGACCTGCCGCAGCGCCTGGCCGATGCTGACCCACAGGGTGAGCTCGTTGTCCTTGGGCGTACCGGTGTGGATCTGGACGACACCGTGCTCGTCCTGCCCGAAGTCCTTGTGCCGCAAGCCGATCTCATCGGCTGGTGTGCCGGATCCCTCCTGCCCCAGTTGTCCGAGGGCGTCGGCGAACACCGTCATGTACACCGGCGTGTAGTGCTCGTTGTCGATGGTGACGACGGCCGGTACGTCCCGGTTGATGAAGCCCGACCCCGGCCCGTCCGGGATCGTGCTCCCGGACAGGTAGGAGGCGCCGGGGATCGCGAGCACGGCACGTGAGGGGTCGAGCTGCGAGAGGACGTCGAGCGCGGTGTTGACCGACGTGTCCGGGTAGCTGTCCGGCAGCCCGTCGACGAGGTCCCAGGCCTTACGCGCCCACCGGGCGCGCTGGCCCTCGGGGGTGTTCGCCAGGAAGTCGCCGAACAGCTGGGTGAACTTGGCGCGGAGGTCTTCGACCGGACCACCCGCGAAGGACTTCACGTCGGCCGAGAGCTGCTGGAACCGCTGCTGCGCAAGAGCTTCCGCGGCGCGGGCCGCCCGAGCGCGGTCGTTGCCGCCCCTTCCCCTGCCCTCCACGTCGACGCGCGTCGGCTTCGCGCCTCCGTCCGGACCCGCGGTGGGCCGGGTGGCCGAAGTGACGGTGCCGGCGTCGAACTTGAGCCAATCGCCCCCGTTCAGGACCCCGTGGGTGCCGTCGTCGGCGACTGCCACGTCTTCGGTGCTCGCGTAGACCGATTCCAACGCGGGGAAGTGCTCGCGCAACGCCTGCCGGAAGTCGAAGGCCGCACCGCCCTCTCCCGTCAGCGCGCCCGCCCGGCAGGCGAGGAGCTGGAACGACATCAGCTCCCGGTGGTGGTTCGCGCGGTACTCCGCCAGCGCTTGCTCGAATACCTTCGACCGTCTCAGCACGTCCGCGAACGTCTGGCCGCTGACCTGGAGCGTGCCGTCGGGGGTGGTGATCTCGAAGCTGTCCGGACGGCCGTGGGCGTTGATGTAGAACGGCGCCGGATCACCCTTCGCCGCCCAGTCCATCAGCGCGTGCTTCGGCGTGGCGTTCGCCAGCTGGTCCTTCGCGGTCACGCCCGAGGCGTAGAGCGACGTCCTGCCGCGACCACCGGTGTGCTTGGCGAACTCCTGCTTCACCTCGACCTCGTGCGCCGATGTCTGGAACGTGGCACCGATCGCCTTGCCGTTGCGGTCCAGCAGCGGTGTCACGACCACCTCGTCCGGGCTGAAGTACACCGCCCGGCCCTGCTCGTCGATGCCCTGGAGCTGCTCCGGGGATTCCGCTGCGGACGCGGGCTGCTGGCCGGATCCGGGGGTCTCCAGCGGGGTTGGGCTTTGCACCGGGTTCAGGGCCGCCATGAACATGTCCTGCAGGTCCTGCCCCGCGCCGGAACCGTTCGGCGGCTGCTCCTCGCCGGAGGGGGACGCCGAACCCAGGTCCTCGGAGCCGGTTTCGCTCGTCGCGCCCGGCTCCGGCCCGGCGTTCATCCAGCCGAGGGATGCGGCTTCTTCCGCGGTCAGCGAGACCCAAAGACCGCCTCGGCGGATCGCCGTGTTCTGGTGCACCGTGGTGTTGCCGCGGCGGGAGGTCGCCGAGGCCGTGGCCGTGTACTCCACGTCGAGCTCGAACAGGTAGCGGGGCTGGCCGTCGTAGCGGGTTCGGCTCTGCTGGTCGATGCCGTCGTTGGCGTCGCTGGTGTTCCGGTGCTTGCTGCCGGACGTGGCGTCCGGGGCCACCCAGCCGATGTCGTCCAGGTTCGTGAAACCGGCCGTGGCCGACGCCGCCGCCGGGTTCTTCGCGGTGGTCACGGCCTCCGAGGTGGACTGGCCGCGCATCCGCTCGTTGCGGCTCGGGTTGTGCTGCCCGATCAGCTCCGGGTTGAACACCCGGTACTTCAGGTCGACCCGGTAGTCGCCGGCGAAGGTCTTCTCCGCGAGCTTCATCCGGTGCCCGTAACCGCCGTCGTCCTGCATGAGCAACTTCGCGTTCGGGCGCAGCAGCTGGTCGGACAGCAGGTTCTCCAGCTCGCCGCGGTGCGGGTTGGCCGGGCCGACCAGGCGCTGGGCGGGCTTGTGCACGCTGTGGTCGGTGTTGGCCGCGCGGCTGACCACGTCGGCCACGAAGGGCACCAGGCCATCGCGGAACTGCTTGGTCACCAGCAGCGAGTCGGCGTTCCTGGCACCTTCGGTGACGTCCTGCCCGGTCATCCGCTCGCCGATCTCGAGCGGCCCCGCGGTGGTTCGGACGTCCTGCAGCTCCGCGGGCAGCAGCAGCTTGGCCTCGGCGTTCATCGTCGCGTTGTCGCCCAGGTCGACGTGGCGCGCGCCGACGTCGCGGAAGCTCTTCGAGAAGCCCCACCCGTTGGTCAGGGTTTGCACCAGGTACGAGTCGGCGCGGTAGACCGCGAGCTTGAAGCGCAACCGCACCGGGACGTCCATCCGGACGTCGGGGCTGGTGTGCTCGGTCCGGTCGCCGTGCTGGGTGGACGTCCCGGTGGACAGCTCGGTGCCCGAGCCCGTGCTGACACCGATCGCCGGGCCCGGCCCGGCCAGCACGCTCGGGTCACCGGTGGGCGGCATGATGTTGAACGCCACCTGGAACGCCGTGGACGTGCTCAGCGAGTACTGCTGGTCATCGCCGAAGACCGCCTGGTGCTCGGCGAAGGAGCGGCCACCGCTGGGCAGCTGCGTCACCGTCGCCTTGCCGCCGCCTTCGGACACCGGCAGCGGCTCGGCCTCGACGTGCAGCGCGGTGTAGTAGTTGCCCTCCCAGGTCGGGTGCTCCTCGTAGATCGTCACCCCGCCGTTGAGTACCTCCCGCTGCACCGCCTTCTGGTCGAGGAGCTGCAGGCGGCGGATCGCGTCGTAGAGCGGCAGGTGCGGCGCGCCCTCGCGGTTCGACGTCGGCACCAGGTCGGGCACGTGCGCCTTGTAGATCGCCGCAGCCCGTTCGGACAGCGGGACGTCGCTGGTCAGCTTCTCCAGGCCGACGCTGGCGTCCAGCGACTTCCCGAGGTCGGTGGGGGCGGGCAGCTCCGCCGAGCCGGTGGACGCCGCCTGGTGCTGGTTCACCAGCGCGTCGGCGTCCGCCTCGGGCATCAGCAGGACGGTCGAGTCCCGCATCAGGTAGCTCTGCTGCTTCTGGGCGCCGCCGACCGGGTACGGGTTCAGGAACTTCCAGTGCGTCGGGTGACCGCGGAAGTTCTGGTAGCTGTCCACCTGCTGGGTCAGCAGGGCGTCGACCTGGACCAGCGCGTACTTGACCTGCTTCCCGGACTCGCGGGTGATCTTGTGCGAACCGGAAGCGGACTCGCCCTGCCCGGTGCCCCGCGAGGCGGACAGCGACAAGAACCCGTCCAGCCCGGCCGCGCCCAGTTGCAGGGTCCCGCCGCCGGACAGGCCCGAACCGGTGCCGGACTGCAGGCTGCGCCCCAGCTTCGCGATCTCGCTGACCGTCAACGAACCGGGATCGATGGTGCCCAGCTTCGCCGGGTTGTAGTACTCGAGCTTCGCCGTTTCCCGCACCGCGCGGTCGAACACCTGCCCGCCGCGGATCCCCTGGGCGGTGATCTGCGGCCCCTGGTGGCTCTGGGACAGCGCGCTGCCGACGATGTTGGGATCCAGTCCGGCGCGGAACTTCGGTTCGCTGGTGCCGGGCAGCTTCAGCCGGTTCGCTTCCCACGACGCCTTCACCGCGAGGGAGGCGGACTGCTGCAGGTTCCCGGATTCGCCCTGCAGCAGCTCGAAGAGCGCATCGCCGGGCGAGGTCAGCACGTGCCCCAGGCCCTTCGGCACCGGCTGGCCGAGGTCGAGGTCGGCGGATCCGCCCTCGAGGACCTGCACGGTGCCGGTCCGGAAGTCGTTCGCGTGCTCGGCCAGGAACTCCGGGACCACGTACTCGGCCGCGCTGCGCACCGTTCCCCCGGTGGTGCTGCGCACCTCCCCCCGGTGCGTCACGTTGACCGCGAAGTCGAGGTCGAACGCCTGCTTGATCTCGAGCGCGGCCCCCTGGTAGGTCACGTCGGTCTCGTCTCCGGCGGTGGTGGCCGAGCCGGAGGAGGTGCTGCGCGAGGACGTGACGTCGAAACCCGCGTTGAAGTTCGCGTACAGGCCGCTGCCGGGCCCTGCCGCGAAGTTCTTGATCCGCGACCGGAACCGGCCGGCGAAGCTGCCGGAGACGCTGTTCGCGGTCGAGCTGCCGACGGTGGTCTCCAGACCGCGGTTGCCGGAGATCTTGGCGTTCTGCACCGCCTGGGCGGTCAGCACCTCCTTGGGGGTTCCGGTGACCGCCACGTCGATCTCGTAGTCGCCCAGCTCGAGTTGGACGGTGTAAGCGTGCTTGCTGCCGCCGCTGCGGCGGTTCTCCTTGTCCGCCTTCAACATCTCGCGAACCGCGTCGACCTGCTTCGCGTCGAGCTCGATGCCCTTCTTGCCCAGCTCGTGGGCGAACTCGGCAGCCGCGGCCGAGGCGGACTTCGTGCTGCGCACCTGGTAGTTCTTGCCCTGGACGTGGATCGCGGTGTCGATGGTGAAGGGCTTGCGCAGCGCGTTCTCGGCGCGGATCGCCTGGTTCGCTTCGAGCTCGGCGAGGATCTGCTCCTTCTCCGCGGGGGTGACGGGTTCCTCGCCCCGGACTTCCAGCTGGGCGTCCAGGTGGGCGGCGAAGTCCACCAACGCGCCGGCGGCGTCCTTCGAGCTGTGCACCGCGTACTCGTCGCCCCGCACCACGACCTTGGTGGCGATCGCCGTGGTGCCGATGTGCGCGAACTCGCGGATCAGCTTCGCCGGGGACAGCTTGGCGAGCTGGTCGTCCAGTTCCACCAGCAGCTTGTCGCGCTGATCCGACGTCAGCGAGTCGTCGCGCGTGATCGCACCGCGGGCGATGTCCCGGACGCGGGCCGCGACCTGCTCCGACCCGGTCAGCTTGCTCAGGTCGGAGAGCCTGGTGTTCTTGGCGACCTCGGCGTAGGCATCCTTCTGCTGGGCGGTCAGGGTGCTGTCGGCCGGCGGCAGCGGCGTCGGGCGCGGCACACCGTCCAGCGCGGCTTGCAGGACCGCCTCGAACTCGGCGGCGTCGGTGTCCCGGACCCACACGTAAGCCGCGGTTTCCCCGGTGCCGGAAGGGGTTTCGCCGGTCTTCTTCCCGCCCGCGGTGACCGACAGCTCGTAGTCGAAGCCGAGGTCGATCCGGTACAGGGTGCTGCCGGACTCGTAGAAGGACTTCTGCTTGATGCGCTGCTTGGTCTTGCCGTGGACCGTCGCGGTGTGGCTCGCACCGCCCTTCAGCACGCCGCTGCCCCCGACCTGCACCGGTAGTTTCCCGGCCTCGCCCACCTGGCCGACCGCCTTGAGCCCGCGCACCTCCAGGCCCAGTTCCAGCGCGGAAGTCGTGCTGCTCTGGAACACCAGCTGCTCGTCGCGGCGCCGGTTGGTGCCGGACTGCATGGTGGACGTGCCGACCGCCTGGAAACCGCGCAGCTTCGGCCGCATGGTCACCTCGGCGCTGTACTTCGCGGTGTCCGAGGAGAAGTAGTTCCGCACCGCCTTGCCGATGCCGTCCACCGAGTCCGGCAACCAGCTCGTCACCGGACCGGACTTGTCGCGCAGTTCCGCCACCTGCCGCGCGATCTTCACCGGCGAGGTGAGCGCGGGGGTGAAGTTGTCCAGCAGGCCGTCCTCGGAGAAGTTGGCCCCGAAGTCCCGGTGCAGCTTGGTCGCGTCCGGAACCAGCTGGACCAGCTTCTGCAGCACGGTTTCCCGCAGGCCGCTGAGATCTCCGTAGCCGGCGACCTTGCTGATCAGGTTGTGCACCGCGGTCGGCACCGCCGGGGGTTTGCGGTCGCCCCGCAGCGCGTGGTGCGCGGCGTCCTGGACGGGGGTGCCGAGCGCTTCCTCCGGGTAGCCGAACTGCATCGTCTCGGACAGCGGGGAGACCATCTCGGCGTGCTCGACGCCGTCGTCCACCAGCGTCGCGCGCATCTCGAAGTCGAAGTCGAAGGCCGCGAGCTGCTGGCCGAGCTTGCGCTCGTGGAGCAGGCTCTCCGCGGTGGACTGCCCGTACTTGACCGCGCCCTCCTTGCTGGTGGAGATGGTGGGCCACACGTAGAACGGGCTGCCGGAGAGCTCCATGAGGACACCGGCGGTGAGGTTGAGCTTCTGCTTGTGCGAGTGCTGCGCGCTGCTGCCGGAGCTCGGCCCGGTCTCGAACCGGACTTCCTGCCGCGGCCCCGGACCGCGCTGCGCGTGCGCCACCGCCGTCGGCGTCAGGTGCAGCCAAGCGTGGCGCTTCGGGCCGAGCGGAACCAGGTGCCCGGCGTTGAGCTTGTGCACCAGGTCGACCTCGGTGAGTCCGTTCAGGTGCTCGGTCAGCGCGGTGAGGTCGGCCCGGGTCCACGTCGACCGACCGGCGTCCGGCGCGTTGAGCGGGTTGTTCTCGATCGCGTCGACGACCGACGCGACCAGCTGCTCCTTCGCGGTGCCGACTTCCCTGCCGCCGACCGCGAGCAGCTTCGCCGACGGTGAGATGACCTTGTCCGAGATGCCGAGCGGGGTCGGCGCGGCGGCCCGGTCGCCGACGCTCTCGATCGTCGTGCCCGGGCTGGGCAGCGTCGCGTAGTAGTGCGCGAGGTTCTCCTCGCCGGTGCGCCCGAGGACGACCGGCCCCGGGTTGATCGTGGTGGGGGCGAGCCCACCGACCTGGAAGTACTCGCCGCTGTCGAGGTCGAGCACTCGGAGGTCGAGGCCGTAGGCGTCCGCGATCAGGCTCGGGATGACGTTGCCCGCCTCGTCGCCGTAGTACCCCATCTGCCTGATCAGAGCGGCAGCGTCGGCAACCCCGATGTCGTGGAAGAAGTCCTGGTAGACGGCGGAGTTGTCGAGGAGGTGGTTCGCGACCTGGTTGCGCATGTCCGCCACCGGCAGGTCGGACAGCGCGGGGCTGGCGATCTTGACCGCGTTGAACAGGCAGTCCCCGTAGCCGGGCACGTAGACCGGCGTCCGGCCGTCCAGGTTCGCGGCCTGAACGTCCGTCAGGTGGGCGTAGGCCTCCTTGATCGCGTCCTCGTGGGCGATGTGGCTCGCGGGCCGCTCCGGCGGCGCGCAAGCGGTGTCGATCTTCCCGGGAGCGTCCACTTCGGACGGGGGGAGGTGATCCGCTTCCGGCGGCTGCTCCGCCAGATCGATCTGCGACAGCAGGTCGACTTCCGCCTGGAAATCGACTTCCTGCTGCTGGGGCGTCGGATCCTCGTCGAGCTGGATCCCCGACAACGCCTCGAGCTCCGCGGCCAGGTCGGCGAGCGCTGCGGACTTGCGCACGTTCGGGTCGAACTTCGCCGCGTCCGCGACACCGACGTCGAACACCACGCTCTTCGGGTAGAGCCAGGCCGAACGGTGCGGGGCGGTCCACCCGCCGCCGCGCAGCTTGGTGGACACCTCGACGACGTGCACCGCGTCCGCGTGGTAGCGGTTCAGCTCGACCTTCGAAACGCGCTCCCCGACCTCCAGCTTCGTGCTGCTGTTGTCGCCGTACCGCTCGCCGGTCTTCCGGTTCACCGGCCGGGCATCGAGGTTCTGCTGCACGTGCGGGCTGGCCGCGCCGTAGCCCAGACCCCCGTAGTAGCCCTCCTCCGCGGTTTCCGCGTAGTCCTCGGCGCGCAGCTGGGCGTGCTTCTGCTGCCGCTGCGGCATGTTCCAGGACAGCTCGTGCTCCGGGTTGTACAAGCGGGTTTTGACGCGCACCGAGATCTCCTCGCGGCGGGTCCGGTCCGGCACCCGGATCTCGAGGGTCGCGCCGTCCTCGTCGAGGAAGAGCTTCGCGTTGGTCACCAGCGAATCCGGTGAGAGCGCGGTCTCCAGGACGCCCCGGTTGAACAGGCCGGGACCGGTCGACCGCTGCGCCGGGACGTCGGTGCCCGCCCCGTGCTCGCGGGCCTCGACGATGGTCTTGACGACCTTGTCCACCAGATCCCCCGGCAGCGCCTTGACCACCTCGAACGAGGTCGAACCGACCACCTGGCCGGTGATCTCCGGCGGGTGCAGCGGGGCCGGGACGAGCCCCTTCGGGGAGGTTTCGGCACCGCCGCTGGGCACCAGGTCCGCCGGCACTTCGAGGCGCACCGTGCCCTGGTAGGTGTGCTCGCTGGTCGTGGTGCGGCTGTCGACGTCCCGGAAGGACTTGCCGCCGAAGCCGTTGGTGATCGTGCTCAGCAGCAGCGGCGGCCGGGTGACCTTCGTGAGTTCGACCTTCAACCGCACCGGCTGGTCGAACTGGGCGTTGTCGCCGGTCCGGGCGCGGTTCTGGTGCTGGTCGGTGACCGAGTCGCCGACCTCGGTGCCGGACGCGGTGTGCGCGCCGAGCACCGCCGCCGGGCCCGCCACGTTGCCGTCGTGCGGCACCAGCGGGTTCGCGGTGAGGCCTGCGGTGAGCTTGGTGGACCGGCTGCCCTGGTGTTCCGTCCCGGTGCTGCCGGTGGCCTCCGTCGAACCGCCGCTGCTCGGCTCCTGGTGGACCACCTGATGGGTGGTGCCGACCGGCTCGGCGGTGACCTTCACCGCGTAGTGCTCCGTGCCGAACCAGCCCGAGCGGTTGAACGACCGCGTCCACCCGCCGTTGAGGACCTGCCGCATCGCTCCGCGGTTGTCGAGGCCGTCCAGGGCGCGCACCGCGTCGAAGGCCGGGGCAGGCGAACCGCTCTTGGGGTTCCAGTGCGGCACCAGCTTCGGGAACGCCTCCGCGACCGCCTTGGTCGCCCAGCCCGACAGCTTCTGCTGCCCGCTGCCTGCGTCCGGGGTGAAGCCGACGACCTTGACGTCCTTGTCCAGCGCCTGCCCCAGCCCAGTCAGCACCGGGACGCCGTCCGGCTTCGGCACGAGCTTCGGCGGTGCCGACTCCCAGCCGTCGGGCGCGGGCAACCCCTGCGCCGCGCGGCTCTCCTCGGAAACGCTCACCAGCGCGCCGCCGGGGAACAGGACCTGCACCTGGCCGCGGGTCGCCGCGATCGGGTAGGGGTTGATCGACGGCCACTTCGTGGTGGGCTGGCCGAACAGGTTCTGCCAGGTGTCCCAGCTCATGGTGGCGAGC
>NZ_JBEOVY010000149.1:0-17483 GCF_040295745.1 Saccharopolyspora sp. NPDC002686 | reverse complement strand
GGGTGCGCTGGGCCGAGCGGGTCAACGTCTCGGCCAAGACCGGTCGTGCGGTGGCCAAGCTGGCGTCGGCGGTGAGCGCGGCGAAGTAGTCGCTCGCGTGCGCGCTGACCAGGCAGGCCTCCTGCTCACCGGCCGGCGAGCAGGCCCACAGGGGTTTGTCGCCGACCGCGCAGCGGTAGATCTCCGCCAACGTGATGGTCTCCGCGGGCCTGCCCAACCTCGCTCCTCCGGCGCGACCCTTCGCGCACACGACGAGTCCGGCGTTGACCAGCGGGACCAGGAGCTTGCGGACCAGGCTCGGGTTGGTGTTCAGATTGCGGGCCAGCTGGGCCGAGCTCTGCGCGGTGGCCTCGTCCGCGTCGGAGAGCGCGAGGAACAGCATCACCTTCAGCGCACGGGAGAACCGGATGTCCAACACGGTCTCCACCTCCGCCCCCAGATCGGCACCGATCCTACCGGGTCAAGAATAGCAACTCTCACAGTTGCACTTGGCATCTCGAACTGTACTCTTGACTTGAACATTTTCCTCGGCACAGGAGACCGTCACAGTGAGCACCCGCGCAGCTCAGCTGCTGTCCCGCCCGTTCACGCTGGGGTCGGCGACGCTGCCGAACCGCATCGTCATGGCCCCGATGACCCGCCAGCACTCCCCGGGCGGCATCCCCGGCGAGGACGTGGCCGCCTACTACGCCCGCCGCGCCGCAGCAGGCACCGGCCTGATCATCACCGAGGGAACCACCGTCGATCACCCGTCCGCCGGGTTCAGCGATGGCGTCCCCCGCTTCCACGGCGAGGAGCAGCTCGCCGGCTGGTCCCGGGTTGTGGAGGCGGTGCACGCGCAGGGCGGCAAGATCATGCCCCAGCTCTGGCACGTCGGCATCCAGCGCCCGGCCGGGGCCCCGCCGTTCACCTCGGCGCCCTCCGTCGGGCCGTCCGGGATCGCGCTGGACGGCACGCCCGGCGCCGGCGCGGCGATGACCCTCACCGACATCGACGACGTCGTCCGCGCTTTCGCCGACGCCGCGCAGGCTGCCGAGCGCATCGGCTTCGACGGCGTGGAGCTGCACGGCGCGCACGGGTACCTCATCGACCAGTTCCTGTGGGAGCGCACCAACCAGCGCACCGACGCCTACAGCGGTGACCCGGTCTCCCGCACGAAGTTCGCCGCGGACGTCGTGGCCGCCATCCGGGAGAAGGTCGCCCCGGACTTCCCCGTCGTGCTGCGCTTCTCCCAGTGGAAGTCCGACAACTACGACGTCCGCCTGGCCGAGGACCCCGGCGAGCTGGAAGCCGTGCTCACCCCGCTGGCGGACGCCGGAGTCGACGCCTTCCACGCCTCCGGCCGCCGCTACTGGCAGCCGGAGTTCCCCGACTCCGGTTCCGAGCTCAACATCGCGGGCTGGACGAAGAAGGTCACCGGCAAGCCGGTCATCACCGTAGGCTCGGTCGGCCTGAACAAGGTCTTCGAACCGGGCTCGCTCACCGGGGCGGGCGCGGCCGTGGACAACGTGGACCGGCTCCTCGACCGCCTGGAGCAGGACGAGTTCGACCTCGTCGCGGTCGGCCGCGGCCTCCTCGCCGACCCCGAGTGGGCGGACAAGGTCCTCAACGACCGCTTGGCCGACCTCACCCCGTACAGCAAGGCCGCGATCGAAACCCTGCACTGACCCGATGGCCGGCCCACATCACGCCACTGACCCGCCAGGTCCAGCGGCGCGATGTGGGCCCCGCGGCTCGATCCACAGGCGCCCGGGTGAGAGCTCGACATCGAGCTCCGGATCGCTGAAACCGCCGGTGCGGCACCACAATCCCGTCTCGGGATCGCAGTAGTACCCGTCCCGCCGCAACGGGGTCACCGCGAGACCGCCTCCGTTCGCGCTGGGATCGTGCGCGACGATGGCGCCCTTGATGTCGAGCAGCTCCCTCGGCGCGCCTTCCAGATCGGCGATGACGGCGAACAGCCGCTCGTCCGCCCACCTGCGGGAATCGCTGCGGATCGGGGATCGGTCGGAATGCGTCAGGACTTCTCCGGTACCGGGCTTGTACTCCCACGCCGTTGCCCGGAGGTCGCCCAGCGCGGGCCCGTTGGGCCGCCGGTCGGTGTGCGCCTGCTCAGCCAGCACGGCTCCGTCCCACGAGAACTCGACCTGCTCGGCAACGCCGCGTCCGTCCGGAGTCATCCGCTGCTTGGCGACCCGACGGCCGAGCGCGTCGTAGCGGTACTGCCAGCGGGTCCCGTCGGGCGTCGTCACCCCGACCAGCCTTCCTTCGTCATCCCAGGCGTAGCGCCAAGTGCCGCGAGGATCCCGGCTGAGCACGCGGCGTCCTCGGTCGTCGTGCTCGACTTGCCGAGGCCTGCTGCCAGGAGCGCTGGTCTGCGGGAAGCCCCCACCTGAGCTCACGACCGAACCGTCGTGCGCGAGACCGCCTTTCCCCAGCGGTTCTGCGTTCCTCCCGGCCTCGCGACGGTGCTGCTGGTCACCGATCACCTTCGCTGTCGCTCGACCGCGGACGTCGCGTTCCCAGGTCAGCACGACTTCGCCACCGAGCGTGCGCTGGAACTCCCGCCCCGCGGCGTCGTGGACGAACCGCAACGTGCGCCCTGCAGTTCGCATCGCGACTGGCCGATCAGCGGCGTCGTACACCCAAGTGCTCTCCGCGTTCGACGGAGTTCGGCGACGGACACGTCGGCCCAGGGCGTCGTAGGCCGAGGTCACGGAACGGCCGTTGGTCGTGTCGGTCAGGAGCCGGCCAACTCGGTCGTAGGTGAACCCGGTCTGGGTGTCACCGTCCATGGCAGCGACGAGCCGACCGACCGCGTCGTAGTTGAAGGTCGCGATGGCCTCGCCGCAGCGCCGTTCGATCACGTTGCCCTGCACGTCGCGGACCAGACGCAGCTCGACGCCGCCGGGCAGCAACCCTCCTACGAGCTGCCCGGCCGCGTCGTAGCGGTAGGCGTTCACGCGGCCGTCCTCGTCGGTCTCGCGCACCAGGAGACCGCGGGGGTCGTATTCGTACCGACGGGTCGAACCAGGTCCCCGAACGGCTTGGACCAGGCGCATCTCGGTGTCGTAGGTGCATTCGACCTGACCACCGTCCGGCTGGGCCACCGTGACGACTCGGCCGGACTGTCCACTCGCGACGGAGCCGGACCGCAGCCGGCCGATCGAGGTGGCCCCGTTCCGCTCGACGTGCTCAACTGCTCCGTCGGGAGCCGTCTCACCACGGGTGTGGTGCACCACCCCGGTCGGGTCCGTCATCACCGACACCCGTCCGAAGGCATCGCGCTCGTAGCACGTCACATTGCCGAGCGCATCGGTCACGGCGATCGGCAGTCCGGCAGCATTCAGCGTGAAGCTGCGCGTTTTGCCGAGCGCATCGGTGATAGCGGTGACGTGCCCGCGGTCGTTGCGGGTGTACGTCGTGGCCGCGCCCATGGCGTCGACCTCGCGGATCAGGTTTCCGCACTCGTCGTACGACCACCGGTGCACGGCGCCATCTGGGCGGACGACTGCGGTGACCAGTCCTCGTTCGTCGTACTGCCACCTGGTGCGGGCTCCGTCGGGACGGATGGTGGAGGTCCGGTTTCCCGCTTCGTCGTAGGTGTGCCGGGTGGTGCGGCCCAGCGGGTCCGTCGTGGATCGCAGGTACCCGCGCGGGTCGTGGTCGAAGGTCGATTCGGCGCCGAGCGGATCGACCACGCTCTCCACTCGTCCATCGACGTTGATTCCGTACGCCGTGCTGAACCCCGCTGAGTCAGTGACTCGCCTGCGCCGGCCCTGGTATTCGATGTCGCCGTTGAGGATCCCATCGACGCCGGTCGTGCGGACGCAGCGTCCCGCTTCGTCGTAGGTGTAGCGGAACCAGTCCCCGCTGCGGTCGGTGATTCCCGAGATCCAGTCGCCGTCGTGCTCGAAAGTCAGCTTCGAGCCGTCCGGCCCCGCCACTGCGACCAATCGGCCCTCGTCGTAGGTGTAGGTCTTCAGCAGGTCGTCGTGTTCCGATCCGCACAGGTGCACCGCCGTGACCAGGCCATCCACCGTGTCGAACCGGAGCCGGTAGCCACCGCTGTGCTGCACCGCGACCGGCGCGTCGGCTTCGTCCCGGAGGAACTCGATCTGATTCCCGCTGCGATCGATGATCGCGGTGAGCAACCGTTCATCGCCGGCCGAACCGAAGTGGAGGGTCAGCTGACCGTCGGCGATGGTGAAGGCGCCGTCTTCCGCGAGGGCGAGCTGGCGCCCGCCGCCGCGCACGGGCCGCACCGACGTTCCAGCCTCCGGAATCGGGAAATCGACGATGGTGGTGTCCTCGGCGATGAAGCGAACCGTCTCGTGATCGATGATCAACCGCTGGTCCACAGTGGAGGCCCAACCGGCGCCGAACGCCCTGCCCGACTGGTAGGAGGACACATGCGTTCGCCGGAGGACCAGTGGCAGGAACCCCGCGAGCTCGGCGTCGACGTGCTCCACGACGACCCGACCGCTGGCGACGTCAACCCCGTTTCGCACCAGCGTCATCGCCGATGGCGCGCGGTCGTGCTCCGCCGCATCGCCGGTCGGGTACTGCGGGATGGTGATCTGCAATCTCGCGCCATCTGGCAGCGCAGCGGCCTGTTCCGCGATCGGCCCGCGGATCCGCATGCATTCGGCGGCGTCCTTGGCGGTCAGGTTCGCGTAGTCGTAACCACCGCCGAGCACGAAGAACCGCCGCGGAATCAAGCGCTGATCGGGCGGCAGTGCCCCGTTCTCGTCCTGCCAACGCGTCGCGAAGGTGCGGCACCCGTTCTGGTCGGGATCGCTCAGCAACCAACGCGCCCAGTCCTCAAGGGACGATCCGAGCTCCGTGATGCGCGCGGTCTCCGGATCGAAGGTCACGACGCTGCGACGGTCCTGCACGGCGAACTGCACGCCGAACAGGTCCTGGCCGAAGCAGAAGAGCCCGTCGGCCAGACCGCCGTAGGCATCCTTCCAAGTGCGGCTCCGGTTCCACCCGCCCAGCTCGGGGCCGATACCGGGATCTCCGGCACGAAAAACCTGAACACCGGCGTTGAACGCGAAAAAGCCGTTCCGCAGGCTCAGCAAGGCGGCCAACTCGACCAGCGGGCCTTCCTCCGCATCCAGTTCGACTTCCCTGGCCAACCCGGCCGGGCCACGCGAGCGGTCGAGCAGCAACTCCAGCGCCGACGTCATGCCACTCCAGGAATCTGCGAGATGTCCACCCGCCGGAACACCGCCTCCCGGATCTCCGGCGTCACAGCCGGACGAAGCCGAGGTTGGATCACCAGGTTGGTGGGAACGACGTCCCACACCTCGAACGGATGCCAATCGGGAACGACGTGCAGGATCAAGTCGCTGGCCAGCTCTACCTCGCCGTCCTCAACCATGTGCCCCGCCATCCAGGTAGCTTCCGCCCACCTGGTGGGGAACTCACCAGATTCGTCCAACAGCCTTCGCGCCACCGGATACTGACGACAGTGGTGGGCACCGCTGTACAGCCGGAACCGCTCGGCGTCGTCCAAGCTGCTCAAATCCCGCTCGGACAGCGCCTGCGGGATCCTCTTCAACGGCTTCGATGGGTAGACCCACTCGAATCCCCCGAAAAGTCCTACGGCGTCATAAGGACGGCCATAGTTCTCCGCTAGCCATCCAAGATGTTTACCCAGCACGGTGTCATCGGGAATGACGTCAAGCAAACCAGCAAGGAATCCAACTGGATCAAGCCCGTCCACAACCGATCCAACCACCAGAGCCTCATCGAAAGGGACTCTCTGCACGAACAAGTCGCCCGGGCAGGCCGCGAAGTCCCTGATGGTCACCTCAGCAAGACGCCGCGCATCCGAACCCCGGTCGTACCACCACAGCAACTCGATAGCCGCTGCAGCAGCAGGCCAAACCAGATCGGCCGACCGGTCACGCCTCGCAGCCACCTCGAGCAGCCGATCCAGCTCCGTCACCAACCGACCTCACTCCTCAGCCAACCATGATCTTGACCCTGTCACCGTTCTCCAAACCCCTCATTTGATTCCCCATCGACGAGCCAGCTCCTCGGTTGTCACTCGCCGGGATGTACTTCACGCTGGCTCCGTTCCCGCCCTCCGCGAAGACGGCAGGAGGGTATTCGTCCCGGTCAAGTCCTTCCTTCCCCCTACCTGGAATGCCACGAAGAGCTTCCCTGCGGTTGATATCGGCGCCGGCTCGCTCAATCGTGAGCTCGGAAGGCTTCGGCTCTGAAGGCACTTTCCGTCGTCCATCCGATAACAGGCCGTCTTGTGCCTCTTCGATGTGCTGGGCCGATTCGGGGTAGCGGTCCTCGTCGACGATGACGTACTGGGGAAGATCGGCCTCTTCGGGCTCGGCGCCCAGGGCGGTGGCGTATTCGTCGGCCTTCTCCCGCAGGTGCTCCGCGCTCGTGCGGGCGTCTTCGGCTACCTGCTGGCCGTAGTCGCGGGTGGTCTCGACGAACTCCTGACCGCGCCGGTCCCCCATCTCGTTGATCACGTCGCCGTAGAGCTCGAGCGTCTCGTTGCCGAGCAGCTCGCCGGCGCCGCTGACCGCGCCACCCAGGACATCGCCGCCGACGTCGCTGGCCCACCCGCCGAGCAGACCGGCTCCTTCGATGGCCAGCCCGCCGACCGCGCCTATCGCCTGGTCGACGTCCGCAGCCTTGTTCAGGCCGTAGTGGACGATGTTTCCCGGTATGTCCCCGACAGTTTCGGCGAAGTCCTCCAGCGCATCACCGATCTGCTCCAGCAGGGACGGTTCTTCCGGCGCGGGTTGTTGAGCCCGGATCAGCGCAGCAGCCGCCAGGTCTCCACTTGTGCTGACCTCGCCGCGCGCGGCTTGCAAGACCGCGCTCGCCTGCTCGCGCATCGGCGCTCCGGGGTCGGAGAACGGTTCGGCTGCAGCTCCTCCAGCTGCAGCCTGCACCGCTTGCCGATGTTGCTGTTCGGCCTGCTTGGTCGCAGCTTCGCCCTGATCCCAGAGGCGAATCGCTTCCGCCGCTTCCCCCTGGGCCCGTTGCAAGCAGTCGGCGTACTCGCCGATCGCTTCCGCGGCGGCGTTGAACGCGTCACCGCTGGCGATCCAGCGGGTCGGCTCGCCGTCGAAGTAGTCGTGGAACCGATCGGCCGCCTCGCCCGTCCACCCTCCGGTGTCGAGGTCCTGCAGGCCCTCCCCGATGCGCACCAGGTTCTCGCCATAAGCGAGGAGGCTTTGCCGGGAGGCCCTGATCTGGTCGGCATCACCGGGGACCAACGCCTTCGGGTCGGTCGTCGCGCCGAGCTCAGACATCGCGGGGAGCAGCGCCGAACGCGTCGAGGATCACTTGCAGGTCCCGCATCGCCTGCTGGTCCACTTCGAGGTAGTTGCCCGCGGTGTCGATCAATCGCCGGGACAGCTCGTTGCCGTCCTCGGTGAGGTAACCGAGCCCGAGTCGCCATCGGTCGGTGAACGACGCGTAGGCCTCGGACAGCGTTCCGTGCCCCAGCGCGTCCGGTGCGCAGTCGATGTTGTCGACCCGGACCTCGTCCATCATGGCCAGCAGGTCGGCCAGCCCGAGGCCGGCGTCCTTGAGCGCGTCGATGTCGACGGAGAACCCGTCCGCGGCCACCTGCTGCCTCCCCCGACCGAAGCACTTACGAGGCGGCAGCCTACGGAACGTGCGTTTTCGGGAGGGCAGAACCTGCCAGTTTCACCCGTTCAGCCCATATCACCCCTCGTCCGGACTCCTGTCTCGGGACTCCTCGTGGACGAACAGCAGTCCGATGTGGACGGACCTCCGCAGGGAGGTCAGTCTTCGTCCCACTTCTCGTCTTCGGCGTCTGCTCGGCGGGTTCTCTCCGCTGCGATTTCCAGGGCCCTTCGGGCTGTTTCCTCGTCGGGGTACGGACCGAGGAGGTCGGCGGCCCTGGCTCGGTCGTGGTGTTCGACCTTGTGCGTGCGCAGGTTGAAGTACCAGCCCGGGTCCGGGTTCGGGTCTTCGGTCATGGTTGCTCCTCGGCGGGTTCAGCTGGCCAGTTCGATGGCTGCTTCGGGGCTGTGCAGCTGGAAGGCGAAGCTCTCCTCCAGGTACAGCTCGATCGACGTCGCGTCGTGGCCGAGGTAGCCGATCGACAGGTCGCGGCCGAGGACCAGTTCGCTGTCACCGCCGCGGGTCGACACCAGCATGCCCCCGTCCAGGGCCGGTGACCACAGGACGTCGCCACCGACGACGCGGGAAAGCTCCTCGACCGCGAGCCGTCCGCCGACCACCGCACCGCTGACCGCGGTGTGCAGGTCCGGGCTCAGCAGCAACGCGCAGGGACCGCCGACTCCCGCCGAGCGCAGCGCCGTCCGTGCTTGCGCCACCGCTTCCGGGATGGCCGAGACGTCCGATGGCAGGGCGATGACCTCGTGGGACGAGCCGCTGCGCAGACCGTCGGTGCCGGCGGACGGCAAGCCGTCGAAGATGGCGCTGTCCTCGGCCAGGGCGATCTGCTGCGCGGCGATGACCGCAGGTGACCAGTCGGCGTCCTGAGCTCCTCGCTCCACCGAATCGACCGCCTCTCGCGAGACCCGAAACGGCATCCGCAGTTCGACGACCGGCCGGGCCGCGCGGACCCGCATCTGCACGCCTGCCGCCGCGGTGGTGGGCTCGCCGAGGTGACCGGTGCCCACCGCGGCCAGACCGGGGCCCTTCGGGTCCGGCACGTCCACGACCCGGCGGGCGCCGGCGTTGAGCACGAACACCTCGCGGACCTGGTCCTCCAGCTCCTGCCAGGCCGCCTCCGAGATCGGGGCCAGCTCGCGGTGCAGGTTGTTCATGGCTGTCGTCCCTTCAGGCTGCCGATCCGCAACGACGCATCGGCCTCGGCCGCGCGTCCCAGTTCCGGCGGGGGTGGCTGGTCGTCGAGGAAGTCCGCGGTGGGCACGATGAACAGCGATCCGGTCATCGCCGTCGAGAAGTCCAGGATCCGGTCGTGGCTCACCTCGCCGGTGCCGGTGAACATCCGCTCCAGCATCAGCTCGATCACCGCCGGATCGTTGGCGTAGCCGATGAAGTAGGTGCCGAACTCGCCGTCGCCGAGGGTGCCGAACGGCATGTTGTCGCGCACGATCTGCCGCTCGGTGCCGTCCGACTCGATGATCGTGTTGACCGCGACGTGCGAGTCCGGCGGTTTGACGTCGTCGTCCAGCTCGATGTCGTCGAGCTTCGTGCGGCCGATGATCCGCTCCTGCTCCTCGACCGGCAGCGCGTTCCAGGACTCCGTGTCGTGCAAGTACTTCTGCACGATCACGTAGCTGGCGCCCTCGAACGGGGCGTCCTGCTCGGCGGTGACCGTCACCGCTCTGCGTGCCGCGTTGCCCTCCGGGTTCTCCGTGCCGTCGACGAAGCCGAGCAGGTCGCGCTGGTCCCAGTACTTGAAGCCGTGCACCTCGTCGACCACCGAGACCGCGCTGCCCAGCCGGGTCAGGATCTGCGTGGCGAGTTCGAAGCACAGGAACATCTGCCGGGCCCGGATGTGCAGCAGGACGTCGCCCGGGGTGGACACCGCCCGGTGGCGCGGTCCGGCGTACTCGGGCAGCACGTGCAGATCGGCCGGGCGAGGTCCGGAGTACAGGCGGTCCCAGGCCGTCGAGCCGATGCCCGCCACGCAGGCCAGGCCGCCTTCGGGGTAGCGGAAGCCCACCGCGCGCTGCAGTCCGGCCAGGTCTCCGAGCAGGTCCCGCACCGCCGGTTCGCCGCCGCCGTTGATCGTCAGCACCAGGAAGATCGCCGAGCCGGTCAGCGGGGTCAGCACCGGTTGCGGTTCCGGTCGATCATCAGGCGGGTTCGCCACGCCGGTCCTCCAGAACGTCGTCGCACCGCACGCACGTGGTCGCGATTCACCGGAACCAGCGTCGTTCCGGATCTCCGCGGCAGAGCATGCAGGACTCCTAGACGGTCGGCAACAGCACGTCGCGACCTCTGGAGTTGATTTTGGCGCGCGGCAGCGCACGCCGTCCAAGACGCGGTTCCGACCGCTCGATAGGCGGTGCCGATCTCAGCTGGGACGAGGACCGCTGCTCAGCGCATCGCCGATGGGGGTGTTCCGCGCGATCTGGACCAGCGCGCGCGTCAGGACCGAACCGGGCTCCACAGCGCTGGTGACGAGGGCGATCTCCGCGGTGACCGACGGGTCGCGCAGCTCCAGCACGCGGGCGCCGGGTGGTGGTCGCAGCGTCCTGATCCAGGTCTGCGGGACGATGCTCGCCCACCGCCCGGTGCCGACGTGCGCGAGCAGCGCCACCACTGAGTCGGCCTCCAGCTGCGGGGTGACCGCCAGGTCCTGGGCGGCCAGCGCGTCGTCGATCAGCTGGCGTCCGCGCATCCCCCCGGTGAGCAAGCACATCGGCAGTTCCAGCGCGTCGGACCAGCTGATGGCCTCCGACCGGCCGGTGAGCAGCTCGCTGCTGGCGATGAGCACGTGCTGCTCCTCGTACAGCGGGGTGATCACGAGATCGCCGGTGTTCAGCCCGTAGGGGTAGATGACGCCCGCGTCCAGCTCGAACCGGCGGATCCGGTCGACGATCTCCGACGACCGCAGGCTCGTCTCCAACTGCACGCGCACCAGCGGGTGCTCGGCGCAGAAGGGGTCGGTCAGCAGCGCGACCGTGCTCGCCGCCGCGGGGATCACGCCCAGCCGGAGCTCGCCGGTGAGACCGGTCTGCAGCGCCGTGACCTCCTGCTTGAGCGCATCGTGGTCGGCCAGGATGCGCCGCGCCCACAGCACCAGCCGCTCGCCTTCGGGGGTGAGGCCTTCGAAGCTGCGCCCGCGCCGGACCAGCGGCACCTTCAGCTCCTGCTCCAGCTTCCTGATGGCCTCCGACAGCGCGGGCTGCGAGACGTAGCAGGCGGCCGCGGCGCGCGCGAAGTGCCGCTCGCGGGCGAGCGCCACGAAGTACTCGAGCTGGCGGAAGAGCATGCCCCATTCGACCACGCCCGCTCTCCGCCGTCCGACAGCCGCACCGCGATCGAGCTCGGCTGATAAGCGCGGCCTACCGGATCGTCGACGTTTCCGCTTGGACCTGACCCCCGAGCACCGACCAGACTCACCGGCAGGAGGTGGGCACCGACCGCGGCAACGACGCCGTCCGCTGGTGCCGCGGACGACGATCGGAGGTTCCCTTGCTGCGGGCTCAGCTCCGGTCGCTCGCCCGGCTCGGCCCGGCCGAGGACGACCACCGGCACGCGTGCCGGGTCGCCGTCGGGCTGTTCGTCCCCGGGCTCGTCCTGCTCGCGGCCGGACGCCCCGATCTGATCATCTACGCCGCGTTCGGGTCCTTCACCGGCATGTACGGCCGGGCCGAGCCCCACCGGCTCCGCCTCGTGCACCAGGCCCAGGCCGGCGGTGTGCTGCTCAGCGGTGTGGGCACGGGCGTCCTGCTCTCCCACTCGCACGCTCCCCCGTGGGTCCTGGTGGTGACCCAGATCGGGTGCGCTTCGGTGTGGTCGCTGGTGTCGGACCGGCTCGGGCTCAGACCGGCCGGCCCGTTCTTCGGCATCTTCGCGCTGGGTGCCACCGCGTCGGTTCCCGCCGACCGGGTCGCCCCCTGGGCGGCCATCTCGATCTGCGCCGCGACCGTGCTCTTCTGCCTGCTCGTCAGCTCGGCGGGCGCGATCCGGTCCCGCGAGCGCTTCACCGGGCGCCAGGTCGAGCGCGGGCCCGGCTCGCTGGTCCACGCCGGCCGCTACGCGGTGGCCGTCTCCGCGGCGGGCGCGGGTGGGCTGGTCCTCGGGGTCGATCACGCGAACTGGGCCACGGCCTCCGCCGCCGTTCCGCTGGCGGTGATCGGCGTGCGGGATCGGCTGGCCCCCGGGATCCGGGACGTCACCCACCGCGGGATCCACCGCGTGCTGGGCACCCTCGCGGGACTCTCGGTCACCGCTGCGCTCCTGCTCCCCCACCTGTCCAACGTCCTGCTGGCCGTGTTCGTGATGGCCCTGCTGTTCCCCACCGAGCTCTTCATGGCCCGCCACTACGGGCTGGCGCTGGGCTTCTTCACCCCGCTGATCATGCTCATGACCGCTCTCGCCGCCCCGGCCGATCCGCTGGCGCTGCTCCGGGACCGCGCGATCGACACGCTGATCGGTGTCAGCGCCGGGATCGCGGCGGCGATCGTCGTCCGCAAGCGTCAGCCCGCGTCCAGCGGGGGTTGTCCTGCGTCGTAGATGAGCACCCCGCGCTCCCGGACCACGCGTGCTTCCGGGCTCGGGCGGTGCGGTCGCACCTTCCCGTCGTGCATCAGGTGGCCGACCTCCACCCCGCGCACCAGGGTCAGGAAATCGGCGATCATCTTGCGGTGGCAGCGCCACCACAACGACTCGGCGCACATCACCGCGTTCAGCTCCGCGGCCGCGTGGGCGAGCAGTTCGTCGATGCCGGCCTTGAACTCGGCGGAGCGCATGTGCTCGGCGTAGCCGCGGAACGCCTGGTTGCGCAATGCGGTGTCGGGGCCGTCCGGGTGCGCTCGGCGCCATCCACCGAGCCGCGATTCCCAGCGGTAGCCGATGTCCGCCTCGGGCAACCAGTGCGACATCGCCGCGCGGGTGGCGTCGGGGTTGTGGCGGCTGCCAGGTGCGGTGCGCACGTCGACCAGCTGCCGGACATCGGCGCCGCGCAGCAACTCGGTCATCGTCGCCGCGTCGGCCGTGCCGTGGCCGAAGGTCAGCACCCGCATCGGCGCCGCGCCGCTCGCTGTTCCGTCCACTTCGGACTCCGGGCGGTCATGCCCGGTCTCCCGGGAATTCCAGGGAGAGGATCTGCGCCCGCACCTCCCCGCCCGGCGTCGAGTAGCTGATGGTGTCCCCAGCTCGGTGACCGGCCAGCGCCAGGCCCAGCGGGCTGTCGGTGGTCACCGCGACTTCGTGCTGACCGGACGCGATCTCCTCGATGATCGCCACCGCCCGCACCGCCTGCTCGGTGCCGTCCTCGAACCGCAGGGTGGCCGTGGTGCCGTCCGGTACCTGCCCGGGAGCCCGCCCCGGGCCACCGGCGAGCAGGTCGGTCACCCTGCTGATCCGCTCGTCGATCGCGGCCAGGTCTTCCCCCGACTCCAGGGCGTTGGCCTCGTCGGCGCGATCGCCGACGTCGCTTTCCTGGTCGCGCACCTCGGCGACCAGCGCTCGGCGTCGTTACCTCAAGTCCGCCCAGTTCCGCTTCCAGCTGGTCGCGGGCCTGCTCCGGCAACTGCCCACCGGGGTTCTCGACGCTCATCCCGACTCCTCCTCGAACCTGGTCGCGCTCCCGACATCCTGCGGGGTCCGCAGCCCCGAACGCAGCGCGTAGGACGCGGTCACCAGCTCGGCGAGCGATCGCGGATCGCTCAGCGGCCGACCGGTGAGCTCGTGGATCCGGCGCAACCGGTACCGGACGGTGTTGGGGTGGCAGTGCAGCGCGCGAGCGGCGCTAGCGGTGGATCCGCCGTTGTCGAAGACGGCGTGCAAGGTGTCCAGGAGTCCGTCGCGATCGTCCGCTGGGAGGTCCAGCAGTCCACCGAGGACATCCTCCGCGAGCCGCCGGCCCTCCTCGGGGTCGCTGGCGACGAGCGCGGCCAGCGGGCTCGAGCTGAACACCCGCACACCGGCCTTCCCCGGCGGTAGCCCGGCCAGCGCCACCCGGGCGAAGTGCAGGGCGCGCGGCGCGTCGGCCAGCCGCTGGAAGAGCGGGCTCACCCCGGTGCGGGCGGAGGCGAGCTCGCGCAGGACCCGCAGCAGGGCGTCGTGCTGGTCCTCGCGCAGGGACGCGATGCCCGCTTGCACCGCCGGGGTGAGCTGCCAGGCCGACACGATGCCCAGCTCTGCCAGGGACCGCTCGACACCGACCAAGCTCTCCTCGGCCAGGGTTCGGGTCTCGGCGACGACGACCGCCAAGTTCGCGTCCGGGGCCAGGCCGAGCAGCTTCCCGGCTTCCCACGGGCCGTTCGGTACCGGTTGACCGGTGAGCAGCGCTTCGACCAGCGCCGAACGCCGCCGCTGCTGGGCGACCAGCAGTTCGGCGGTCGCGGCCCGGTACGCCTCGGTGAGCGCCAGCGCGTGCTCGTCGGTCAGCTCCCAGAGCCTGCTCGCTGCGTCGAGGAGCGCGTCCAGCGTCCCCGCTCGATCGTCGCGACGGGCGCGCGCGACGAGCAGGTCCCACAGCATCGCGTAGCCGATCCGGTAGACGCGCAGCACTTCCGGCAGCGGAGCCCCCTGGTGCGCGCGGGTCCTGCCGGTCTCCCGCGGCGCGTCCAGCTGGTCCGGTGCCAGTTGCTGCCCGACGAGCGCCCCGAGCATGAACCGCAGGTTCAGATCCACCGATCGGTACAGATCGGCAGCGGGGACGACGTCGTCCCCGCGGTACAGGTCGATGCGCTCGCGGACCGCCGCGCACACCTCGTCGATCAGTTCGGGGAGCTGCGCCTCGGCCCAACCGGCGAGCTCGTCGAGACCTTCACCCCTCACCGGGCGGACCACCTCGTTCTCGCTCGTGGGCGCGGTACGTGCGTTCCGGCCGAGGTCCGGTCTACTGGGGACTTCCGGAGCCGTCAAGGCCGACGCCCCACCGTTCCCGCAGGTTGTGCCCGGCACCAACATTTTCTGGAGCCGGGCACAACCGGCCTGGTGCCGGCGGCGCCGCGGCCTCGTCTCGTTTGCCACCTCCCGGCCCCGGTGGTGGGATGCAGAGGTCGAGCGCAGGACGGCAGGAGCGTGGGATGAACGAGCACCAGGGCGCAGCGCGACCGGGCGACGGCGAGTCGCCGGAGTTCCGGCCCTACCACCACCCCGCCGCCGGGTGGGGCGCCGCCAAGAGCGTGACCGAGTTCCTGGTCCGCGAGCGCGAGCTGGTGACCGGGCCGCGCGCCATCATGCGCATGAACCACGAGAACGGCGGTTTCGACTGCCCGGGGTGCGCTTGGCCGGACGACACCAAGGGCCTGCACCTGGACATCTGCGAGAACGGCATCAAGCACGTCACCTGGGAGATGACCCGCAAGCGGGTCGGCAGGGAGTTCTTCGCCGCGCACACCGTCACCGAGCTGTCCGGGTGGAGCGACTTCGAGCTCGAGGACCAGGGCCGGCTGACCGAGCCCATGCGCTACGACCCGGACACCGACCGCTACGTGCCGATCTCCTGGCGGGACGCCTTCGCCCTCTTCGGCCGCGCGATGGCCGACCTCGACACCCCCGACCAGGCGTCCTTCTACACGTCCGGGCGCCTGGGCAACGAGGCGACCTTCCTCTACCAGCTGATGGCCCGGGAGTTCGGCACGAACAACCTGCCGGACTGCTCGAACATGTGCCACGAAGCCAGCGGCCGCGCCCTGCAGGCCGCGCTGGGCACCGGGAAGGGAACGGTCGACCTCAAGGACTGGGAGATGACCGACGCCCTGTTCATCCTCGGCGTCAACGCGGCGTCCAACGCTCCGCGGATGCTCACCTCGCTCGCCGAGGCCTACCGCAGGGGCGCGCAGATCGTGCACATCAACCCGCTGGTGGAGGCTGCCGCCACGCGCACGATCATCCCGCACGACTTCGCCCGCATGGCCACGTTCAAGTCCACCCGCACCAGCACCCTGAACGTCCAGCCGCGCATCGGCGGTGACATGGCGCTGGTCCGCGGCATGGCCAAGGCCGTGCTGGAGGAGGCGCGCACCAACCCGAAGGCGATCGACGCCGAGTTCGTCGAGCGCCACACCACCGGGTTCGACGAGTACCGCGCGCTGTGCGAAGCCACCGACTGGGCGGAGATCGAGCGCCAGTCCGGCGTCAGCCGCGCGGACATCGCCGCGGCGGCCCGCGTCTACAGCGAAGCCCACCGGAGCATCTTCAGCTGGTGCCTGGGCGTCACCCAGCACGAGCACGGCGTCGACACCGTCCGCGAGATCGTCAACCTGTTGCTGCTGCGCGGGAACCTCGGTCGGGAGGGCGCCGGACCGTCCCCGGTGCGCGGGCACAGCAACGTGCAGGGCAACCGGACCTGCGGCATCGACCACCGCCCGACCGAGGAGTTCCTGGACCGGCTCGCCGACGTCTGCGGGATCGAACCGCCCCGCGCGCACGGGCTGGACACGATCGGCACGATCGAGGCCATGCACCGCGGCGAGGTGAAGGTGTTCGTCGGCATGGGCGGCAACTTCGCCCTCGCCGCACCGGACACCCCCCACACGTTCGCCGCGCTGCAGAAGTGCGAGCTGACCGTGCAGGTCAGCACCAAGCTCAACCGCAGCCACCTGGTGCACGGCCGCCAGGCGCTGATCCTGCCCTGCCTCGGCCGCACCGAGAAGGACAACCAGCTGGGCGGGCTGCAGGAGACCTCCGTCGAGGACTCGATGAGCATGGTCCACCTGTCGCGCGGGATGAAGCGCCCCGCCTCACCGCACCTGCTCTCGGAACCGGCCATCATCGCCGGTCTGGCCCAAGCGGCGCTGCCGAACAGCTCGACCCCGTGGTCCCGCTACGTCGAGGACTACGACCGGATCCGCGACACCATGGCGCAGGTCCTCGACGGGTTCGAGGACTTCAACCGCCGGGTGCGGCTGCCGCTGGGATTCCGCATCCGGCAACCCGCCCGCGAACTGGTCTTCCACACCCCGTCCGGACGCGCGGAGTTCTCCACCGCGGCCCTGCCCGACGTCGTCCCGGACCCCGGGGTCCTGGCGCTGGGGACGATGCGCTCGCACGACCAGTGGAACACCACGATCTACTCCGACGACGACCGCTACCGCGGCATCAAGAACCTGCGCACGCTGATCTTCATGAACGCCGAGGACATGCGCGACCGGGGGATCGGCCAGTTCGACGCCGTCGACATCACCAGCACGGCCCGCGACGGCAGCACCCGGGCGCTGCGGCAGTACAAGGCGGTCCCCTACGACATCCCGCGCGGTTGCGCCGCCGGGTACATGCCCGAGATGAACGTCCTGTGCGCGATCGGCGACTACAGCACCCAGAGCGACCAGCCGATCATGAAGCACGTGAAGGTCACCGTCGAGCGGTCGGCCTGACTACCACGGGCGCGGTGCTTCGAGGACCTCGACGGTCGAGCCGGCGGGAAGGCCGCCGGGCGGGACCACGGCGAGGCCGTCCGAAAGCGCCAGCCCGCGCAGCATCGCGGGACCGTCGAAAGGCACGGCGGTTGCGGCGTTCTCGTGGAGCACCACCGGCAGCAGCCTGGTGCTGGTCGGATGTCCTGGCAGCTCCGCGGCGGTGGAGCACCGGCGGGACATCTCGTCGCGGCCGTTGAGGCGGCTCAGCAGCGGGTGGACCAAGGTCGCGGTTCCGGCGACGGCTGCCAGCGGATTGCCCGGCAGCCCGACGAGCCACCGGCTCCGCCCGTCCGCCGCCGGGAGTTCGGCGAGCAGCATGGGGTGGCCGGGCCGAACGGCGACGGAGTCGACCAGGAGTCGCGCGCCGAGGTCGGCCAGCGCTCGGTGCACGAAGTCGACCGGACCGGCCGCGGTGCCGCCGGTGGTGATCACGAC
>NZ_JBEOVY010000148.1:0-17644 GCF_040295745.1 Saccharopolyspora sp. NPDC002686 | reverse complement strand
GCACAGTCGGCGCGCACCTCCGCGAAGTCGCGGACCCGGCGCAGCAGCCGGTTGGCGATGCGCGGTGTGCCTCGCGAGCGGCCGGCGATCTCGACGGCGCCGTCGTCGCGCAGGTCCACGCCGAGGATCCCCGCCGAGCGGCGCACGACGAGCTCCAGCTCCTCCGGCGCGTAGAACTCCATGTGCGCGGTGAAGCCGAAGCGGTCGCGCAGCGGACCGGTCAGCGCTCCGGACCGGGTGGTGGCCCCGACCAGCGTGAACGGCGCCAGTTCCAGCGGGATGCTGGTGGCTCCGGGGCCCTTGCCGACCACGATGTCCACCCGGTAGTCCTCCATCGCCAGGTAGAGCATCTCCTCGGCGGGGCGGGCGATCCGGTGGATCTCGTCGATGAACAGCACGTCGCCCTCGGAGAGGTTGGACAGCATCGCCGCCAGGTCGCCGGGCCGTTCCAGGGCCGGCCCGGAGGTGACCCGGATCGAGGTGCCCAGCTCGGTGGCGATGATCATCGACAGGCTGGTCTTGCCCAGCCCGGGCGGTCCGGAGAACAGCACGTGGTCCGGCTGGTCGCCGCGCTTGAGCGCGCCGTGCAGCACCAGCTCCAGCTGCTCGCGCACCCGGGCCTGCCCGACGAACTCGCTGAGCTTGCGCGGCCGCAGCGTCATCTCGACGTCCTGGTCGGACGGGTTCTGATGCGCGGCCAGCGAAACACCGTCGCCCGACCAGTCGGCCTCGTCGTCCTCGTACATCTCCGGCCTCACTTCGGCCCGAGCGTGGCCAGCGCCTTGCGCAGCACCGCAGAGGTGTCCAGGTCACCGTTGCCCGAGGCCAGCACGGTCTCGACGCTCTGCTCGGCCTGCTTGGCCGAGAAGCCCAGGCCCACCAGTGCTTCGGCGACCTCCGTGCGCACCCGGCCGTGGTCCGCGGTCGCGGCCGGCTCGACCACTCCGCCCACTGCGCCCACCTTGTCGCGCAGTTCCAGGATCAAGCGCTCGGCGCTCTTCTTGCCGATGCCGGGCACCTGGGTGAGCGTCGTCAGGTTGCCGTCGGAGAGGGCGTAGCAGAGCTGGTCCGGCGAGAGCACCGCGAGAGCGGCCAGCGCGAGGCGCGGACCGACCCCGGACGCGGTCTGCAGCAGGACGAACAGATCGCGGGCTTCAGCATCGGCGAAGCCGTAGAGGGTCAGCGAGTCCTCGCGCACGATCAGCGAGGTCCACAGCCGGGTCTCCTCGCCCCGCCGCAGTCCGGCCAGCGTGGCCGGGGTGGCGTGCACGGCCATGCCCACGCCACCGACTTCGATCACGGCGTGGTCCAGTCCGATGGACAGCACCGGACCTCGCACCGTGGAGATCATCGGTCAACACCTCCTGCTCGTGCCGGGATCCCCGGCATCGTTGCGCACGGCGGGTCAGCTGCGCGCATCGCGTCCTTCGGCGGCTTTCGCGGCGGCTTTGAGCCGTGCCTTGTGGTTGCGGGCGAGTTCGGCCGCCTTGGCCTCGGCCTGGGCCAGGCGGTTGGCCATCGGCGCGCGCCACAGGTGGCAGACGGCCAGCGCCAGCGCGTCGGCGGCGTCGGCCGGTTTGGGCGCTTCGGCCAACCCCAGGATCTTGGTGATCATGGCGGTGACCTGCTTCTTGTCCGCTCGACCGGATCCGCTGATGGCGGCCTTGACCTCGCTGGGCGTGTGGAACGCGACCGGCAGGTCGCGCCGCGCGGCCAGCAGCGCCACGACGCCGGAGACCTGCGCGGTGCCCATCACGGTGCTCACGTTGTGCTGGCTGAACACCCGCTCGATGGCCACCACCTCGGGCTGGTGGCGGTCCATCCACCGCTCCACCTCATCGGCCACCGCGCGCAGCCGGGACGGCAGTTCGTCCTCCGGTGGTGTGCGCGCGACACCGACCGCGACGGGTGAAACCGACCGCCCGCGGCCACCGTCGACCACGCCGAGCCCGCAGCGGGTCAGCCCGGGGTCGATTCCCAGCACGCGCACGACGCCACCTGCCCAACTCGGCCTGAACACTCGTTCGAAACCTTATCGAACCGCGGCGACAGCCCTCCGCACCGACACGCGAACGCATCCCCCGTCCGGGTGAGCAGGCGCGGTGCGAACGGACCGCTCGCGCCATCCGCCGGGGCGAACCGGCCGTTCGCGCCAGCCGCGAGCCGGTCAGGGGCCGTCGGTGCCCGGGGTCCAGCTCTCCGGGAGACCGCTGTCGGTCAGGACCGGCTGGTACTCGCGGAACCCGCCGGGAGCGTCCGGCTGCCAGGGGAACTTCGCGCCCTCCGGGCTGGAGACGATCAGCTGCACCGCCGGGAAGTCCGGTCCGCTGTAGACCAGGAACGCGCTGCCCAGGTATTCCGGGTAGTGCTGCAGGGCGACCTTCTCGAAGGTCACCGGGCACCCCTTCAGGAAGCCGTCGTAGAGCCGCCCGGGCACGAACCGCTCGCCCTGCCCGACCCGCTGCACGTAGGTGTTGACCACGGCGTTCGCCACTTCCTCCGGCAACCCGATCACCACGACCTCGGGCTTGCCGAAGCGCCGCCACGCGCCGACCGAGAAGGCGTACTGCGCGCCGCGCTCGTCGCCGGGCACGTGCATCACGGCTGCGCCGTGCCTCTCCGCGGTGTCGACCATCCACCGGCGCAGTTCATCATCCGTCTCAGCCACGATCGCCATTGTGCCTGCGAGGAGATCGGTTCCCCACCAACCCCCACGAGAGCAACCGACGGCAGCGGCTCGGACACAGCGGGTTTCAAGCGCCCCGGGATCTCAGACAGAACGAAGCGGCCGGTCCCGGGATCGGGACCGGCCGCCAGGTTGCTTCGGGCGTCAGCCGACCTCGGCCATGACCTCGTCCGACACGTCGAAGGCCGCGAAGACGTTCTGGACGTCGTCGCAGTCCTCGAGGGCGTCGATCAGCTTGAAGATCTTGCGCGCTCCCTCGGCGTCCAGCTCGACGTTCACCGCCGCGAGGAAGTTGGTCTCCGCCGAGTCGTACTCGATGTCGGCGGCCTGCAGCGCCTTGCGCACCTCGACCATGTCGGCCGGGTCGGAGAGGATCTCGTAGCTCTCGCCCAGGTCGTTGATCTCCTCGGCACCGGCCTCGAGCACCGCCGAGAGCACGTCGTCCTCGGTCAGCCCGTTCTTCGGCAGCAGCACGACACCCCGGCGGGTGAACAGGTAGGACACCGAGCCCGCGTCGGCCATCGAGCCGCCGTTGCGGGTCATCGCGGTGCGCACCTCGCCCGCGGCGCGGTTCCGGTTGTCGGTCAGGCACTCCACCAGCACTGCGACGCCGTTGGGCCCGTAACCCTCGTACATGATCGTCTGCCA
Organism: Saccharopolyspora sp. NPDC002686; assembly: GCF_040295745.1. Lineage (NCBI taxonomy): Bacteria > Bacillati > Actinomycetota > Actinomycetes > Pseudonocardiales > Pseudonocardiaceae > Saccharopolyspora > Saccharopolyspora sp. NPDC002686. Next base: position 14,310 of record NZ_JBEOVY010000148.1, on the reverse strand, counting down.
GTCGGCGCCACCGGCTTCCTCACCGGCGCCGCGCTTGCGGGCGCGCTCGATGTTGTCCATCGGCACGGAGTTCTTGCGCGCCTTCTGGATGGCGTCGTACAGGGTCGGGTTGCCGTCGGGGTCGCCCCCACCAGTGCGGGCGGCAACCTCGACGTTCTTGATCAGCTTCGCGAAGAGCTTGCCGCGCTTGGCGTCGAGGGCGGCCTTCTTGTGCTTGGTGGTGGCCCACTTCGAGTGGCCGCTCATCTCTCCTCCGTCTTTACTTCGCCTGCGCTGCCGCGTTCAGCCGCGCGCGGACGATCTGTACGAAATAGCGGTGCACGCGTTCGTCACCGCCCACCAGCTCCGGGTGGAAAGCGGTGGCGAGCACCGGTCCCTGCTGAATCGCGACGATCCTACCGACGGCGGCCGACCGCCCGGACCCGTCCGGGTCTTCCCGGACCTCGGCCAGCACCTCGACCTCCGCGCCCACCTTCTCCACCCAGGGTGCCCGGATGAACACCGCGTGCACCGGGCCGTCCGGAATTCCGGCGAAGTCCAGGTCCGTCTCGAAGGAGTCGACCTGGCGTCCGAAGGCGTTGCGCCGCACGACCACGTCCATGGCTCCCAGCGGCCGAACCGCGGGCAGGTCCGGGTCCTGGTCCACGACCTCGCGCGAGAGCATGATCATCCCGGCGCACGAGCCGTAGGCGGGCAACCCGGCGGCGAGCCGCTCGCGCAGCGGCTCGTAGAGCTCGAAGGTGTCGAGCAGCCGGGTCATCGTGGTGGACTCCCCGCCGGGCAGGACGATTCCGTCCACCTCGGCGAGCTCTTCGACGCGGCGCACCGGGCGCGCGTCGGCCCCGCAGCGCTCGAGCGCGGCCAGGTGTTCGGCCACGCCGCCCTGCAGGGCCAGGACACCGATCACGGGGTTCGTCACATCTCCGATTGTCCTGCACGCTCCTCGGCAATCGAAGACCGGGACCTGCGGACCAGCCGCCAACCGACGAACAGAGCGATCACGACGACCGGCACCGCGTAGAACGAAGCGCGCACCGCGAGCTCGTCGGAGAAAGCCGCCAGCACCACGATGCCCAGCAGGAACACCAGGACGATCCAGTTGGTGTACGGCGCACCGGGCATCCGGTAGGACGGCCGCACGAGCTCACCGCGCAGGGCCCGCTTGCGCAGGCGGGCCTGCGCGATCAGCAGCGCCGACCAGGTCGCGATGACGCCCAGCGAGGCGATCGAGGTGGCGATGTCGAAGGCGTCCTTCGGGACGACGTAGTTGAGCAGCACGCCGATCAGGAACACCGCGCCGGTGAACAGCACCGCGCCGTAGGGCGCCCGGCGGTCGTTCATCCGCTCGGTGAACGAGGGCGCCTCGCCGCGCATGCCCAGCGAGCGCAGGATCCGGCCGGTCGCGTACAGGCCGGAGTTGCAGCTGGACAGGGCGGCGGTGAGCACCACGAAGTTCATGATGTCGCCGGCCCACGGGATGCCGAGGCTGGAGAAGACGGTCACGAACGGGCTCTGGTCGCCGTTGTAGGACGTCCACGGCAGCACCATCGCCAGCAGCAGCACCGAGCCGATGTAGAAGACCGCGATCCGCCACACCACGCCGTTGATGGCGCGCGGCATGACCTTGGCCGGGTCGGCGGTCTCACCAGCGGCGATACCGGCCATCTCCATCGAGGCGTAGGCGAACATGACGCCCTGCATGCTCATCAGCACCACGGGCAGCCCGTTGGGCGTGAACCCGCCGTGGTCGACGAGGTTGTGCGCTCCCGCGGTGGTGCCGCCGACCTCGGCACCGGTGACCACCAGGGCCAGGCCGACGAACAGGAAGGTCACGATGGCCAGCACCTTGATCACCGCGAACCAGAACTCCAGCTCGCCGAACAGCTTCACCGACAGCAGGTTGACCACCAGCAGCACGGCCAGGCAGATCAGCGCGGTGATCCACTGCGGGAAGTCCGGGAACCACTTCCCGATGTAGATGCCCGCCGCGGTGATCTCGGCGATGCCGGAGCCCGCCCAGTTCAGGAAGTACAGCCAGCCGGCGGCGAACCCGGCCCACGGTCCGATGAACTCGCGGGCGTACTCCACGAAGCTGCCCGCCACCGGCCGGTACAGCACGAGCTCGCCGAGGGCGCGCATGACGAAGAACGCCGCGATGCCGCACAGCAGGTAGGACACGACCAGGGCAGGTCCGGCCTGGTCCATCCGGCCGCCCGCGCCGAGGAACAGGCCGACACCGATGGCCCCGCCCATGGCGATCATCTGGACGTGCCGGTTCTTGAGCCCCTTCGAGTAGCCCTCTTCGGTGCCGCGGTCGAAGGTGTCGGATGTGGTGACCAAGGGGTGCGGTCCTCCGTGGCGGGAGCCGGGAGTGCCCGGACTCGATGCGTTCGCCCCAGCGTGTGAGTGTGGTTACGCCGGATGGGTCAGGGAGGACCTTAAACAGTGGTGCCCGGAGATCGACGCCGGGGTTAACGACGACTCACACGGCCAGTTCCGCCAGGCGCAGCAGGGCCGTGGTGGCTGCTGCGGCGACCACGACGAGCACGAACGGCGCGCGCCGCCAGGCCAGCACTCCGCCGACCGCGACACCGGTGAACCGGGCCCACCCGGCGAAACCACCGGACTCGAACACGGCGCTGGTGGCCACGAACGCGGCGAGCAGCACGATCGCGGAGATCGACATCAGCTGCTCCCACTGCGGCGAGATCTGCAGCCGCCCGCGCAGCAGCGGCCCGGCCAGGCGCATCGCGTACGTCCCGGCGGCCAGCGCGAAGACCACTCCGAGCGTCATCGGGCCTCCTCCAGCTTCTTCGGCAGCGGCAGCGCCGCGGCGAGCCCGACGAGCGCGGCCATCACGGGCAGTCCTTCCGGCAGCACCGGGGTGGTGACCACCGCGATCAGCGCACCCACCGCGACGGCGCGCAGGGTCCGGTGCTCGCGGAGCGAGGGCATGATCAGCGCGAGCAGCGCGGCGGGCATCGCGGCGTCGAGCCCGAAGGCGCCCGGGTCGCCGACACCCTGGCCGAGCAGGCCGCCGAGGAACACCGACGGGGCCCAAGCGCTGTACAGCGCGATGCCGGTGAGCCAGTAGGCGCGCTTCTTCCCCGCCTCGGTCTTCTGCGCCATCGCGAACGCAACGGACTCGTCGATCATGAGGTGGCTGCCGATCAGGCGGGTCGGCCAGCTGCGGCCGAACAGCCCGCCGATCGCCAGGCCGAACGGCAGGTGGCGGGCGTTGAGCATCAGCCCGCCGAGCACCGCGGTGACCGGTGCCGCACCCGCGCTGATCAGGCCGATCACCATGAACTCCGACCCGCCGGCGAACACCACCGCGCCCATCAGCGTGACCATCCACAGCGGGACGCCCTTGCTGACCGCGATCGCGCCGAGCGAGGCCCCCACGATGGCCATCGCCAGCGTCATCGAAAGGACGTCGCGCACCAGCGCATCCCGCCAGAATCCCGCTCGCGTTCGCTGAACCGTACTCACGTTCGCTAGCATGAACAATGACGGGAGCGTTCGTCAAACCGAATTTGAGGACCGACAGAGCGAACAGCCATGAGTGAGACCGAGAACACCCCGGCCGCGCCGCTGGAAACCATCGCCATGTCCCTGCGTCGGGAGCGCGAACGCACGGGACTGACCATGACCGAGGTCGCCAAACGCGCCGGGATCGCGAAATCCACGCTCTCCCAGCTGGAATCCGGCACCGGCAACCCCAGCGTCGAGACCCTGTGGGCGCTCGGCGTGGCCCTGGGCGTGCCCTTCAGCCGGCTCGTCGACCCGCCGACTCCGAAGGTCCGGGTGGTCCGCGCCGGCCAGGTGCCGATCGTCCGGTCCGAGCAGTCGACCTACGGCGCGGCCCTGCTGTCATCCGGCGAATCAGGCGCGCGCCGCGACCTCTACGTGCTCGAACTCGAGCCGGGCGGCGTACGCCACGCGGACGCCCACATCCCCGGCTCGGTCGAGCACGTGATCCTCACCTCCGGCCGCCTCCGCGCGGGCCCGGAGGACGGTCCGGTCGAGCTCGAGGTCGGCGACTACGTCTCCTTCTCCGGCGACGTCCCCCACCTCTACGAAGCCCTCGCCCCCGGCACCACGGCCGTCCTCGTCATGGAGCACCGCTGACCGTCGGTCACTTCCGGGTCAGCAGGTGCTCCGGCATCGGTTCGTAGTTCTCGAAGTGGCGGGTGTAGGTCGCGCTGCCCGAGGTCAGGGAGCGGACGTTGACCGTGTAGCGGACCAGTTCGCTCGCGGGCACGTGCGCCCGCACCACCGTCCAGCCGCCGTCCTCCGGTTCGGTGCCGACCACCTTGCCGCGGCGGCTCGACAGGTCGCCCAGCACCGCGCCGAGGTGCTCGTCGGGGATGTGCACCGCCACCTCGTCGACGGGTTCCAGGGTGATCAGCCCGGCCTGCTCGGCGGCGGCCTTCAGGGCCAGCGAACCGGCCGCTTGGAACGCCGCGTCGGAGGAGTCGACGCTGTGCGCCTTGCCGTCGACCAGCGTGATCCGCAGGTCCACCAGCGGGGCGCCCTCGTTGATGCCCTTCTCGACCTGGGCCCGCACGCCCTTCTCGACGCTGGGGATGAACTGGCGCGGCACCGCCCCGCCGACCACCCGCTCCACGAACTCCACGCCCGATCCGCGCGGCAGCGGCTCGACCTCGATGTCGCACACCGCGTACTGGCCGTGCCCGCCGGACTGCTTGACGTGCCTGCCGTGCCCCTTGGCAGGCTGCGCGAAGGTCTGCCGCAGCGGCACCTTCACCGGGACCGTGTCGACCTCCGCCCCGCCCTCGCGCAGCCGCTGCAGCACGACGTCGGCGTGCGCTTCGCCCATGCACCACAGCACCAGCTGGTGGGTCTCGCTGTCGCGCTCCAGCCGCAGGCTGGGGTCGGCGGCGATGAGCCGGTTGAGGTTGCGGGCCAGCGCGTCCTCGTCGCTGCGGGTGTGCGCGGTGACGGCGATCGGCAGCAGCGGCTCGGGCATCGGCCACGGCGTGAGCAGCAGCGGGTCCGACGGGTCCGAGAGGGTGTCCCCGGTCTCCGCCGAGCCGATCTTGGTCAGCGCGCACAGGTCGCCGGCCACGCAGTGCGACACCTCGCGCAGGTTCGCGCCCAGCGGCGAGTACAGGTGCGCCACGCGCTCGTCCTCGTCGTGGTCGGGGTGCCCGCGCTCGGCCATGCCGTGACCGGAGACGTGCACCGGGCGCTCCGGGCGCATCGTCCCGGAGAACACGCGCGCCAGTGAAACCCGCCCCACGTAGGAATCGACCGAGGTGTGCACCACCTCGGCCGCCAGGGGTCCCTCCGGATCGGGGGTGAGTTCGCGCGGGTTGTTCCCGTGCGGATCGGTGAACTCCGGCAGCGCGTGCTCCAGCGGTGACGGGAAGCCGCGGGCGATGCCGTCGAGGACCTCGGGAACACCGATGCCGGCCACCGCGCACACCGGCAGCACCGGGTGCAGACCGCCTTTGGCGACCGCCGTTTCCAGGTCGGAGATGAGCGTGTCCTCGTCGATGCGCTCGCCGTTGAGGTAGCGGTCCATCAGCGACTCGTCCTCGCTCTCGGCGATGATCGCCTCGATGAGCTCGCCGCGCTGCTGGTCGATCTGCGTCCGCAACGCCTCGTCGGCCGCCCGCTGCTCGCCGGACTCGTAGACGCTCTCGGTGACGAGCCCGACCAGCCCGGTCACCTCGCCGCCGGCCTCGCGGTGCGGCAGGTACAGCGGGAGCACTCCCCCGCCGAAGGCGTCCTGGCAGGTCAGCAGCGCGGTGTCGAAGTCGGCGCGCGGCTGGTCCAGGCGGGCGATGAGCACCGCGCGGGGCATCCCGACGGCCGCGCACTCCTGCCAGATCGCCCGCGTCGCCGGGTCGATGCCCTCGGCCGCCGCGATCACGAACAGCGCGGCGTCGGCGGCGCGCAGGCCCGCCCGCAGCTCCCCGACGAAGTCGGCGTAGCCGGGCGTGTCGATGAGGTTGATCTTGATGTCGCCGTGCTGGATCGGCGCCACGGCCAGGCCGATGGACCGCTGCTGCTCGATCGAGGCGGGTTCGTGGTCGCACACCGTGGTGCCCTCGATGACCGCGCCCGACCGGGGAATCGTCGCGGTGGCCGCCAGCATCGCCTCGGCCAGGGTGGTCTTGCCGGCCGCCGAGGGCCCGACCAGCACGACGTTGCGGATCTTGGCGGGATCTGAAGGGGCCGGGACGACCGGCCCTCCTACTGTGCCGCTCTGCTTGGTGCCCATGAGTACTCCCTGCGCGCTCCCGGCAACCGACTGTGTCTCCGATCACACACCCGACGCCCACGCCGTGCAAGGTCGCCACAACCCCGGAACCGGTCACCCCGGCAAGCCCCACCGAACGAGCGACGAGGCAGCGGATTCAGCGGATGGCGCGGCGTTTGCCGGCGACGATGAGCGCGCTCGCCACGAGCGGCGGCAGCGACCAGAGCGCGGCCGCGGTGTAGCCGTCCTGCGCGGGAAGCAAGGCACCGCCGGGGGTGGCGGCGGCGAGGAGGAATCCGGCCAGCGCACTGCCGATGCTGAATCCGATGCTGCGGACGATCTGGTTGATGGAGAGCACGCTGGCGGTCTCGGCCTGGGGAACGCCGGCGAGTACTAGCCCGGGCATGACCGCGGCGACCCCGCCGACCCCGAAGCCCAGGACGGCCATGGCGATCAGGACGACGACGAGCGAACCGCTGGCCACCGCGAACACCACCGCTGCGATCACCACCGCGGCCGCGGAGAGCACGTAAGCCCCTCGTTGCGCGATGCGACCCCGCAGGACCTTGCCCGCGACGAAACCGGAGAGGGAGAAGGGGATGAGGGCGGCTCCTGCAGCGACGCCGGGCAGGGCGAACCCGTAGTGCGCGTCCGCCGGGGTCTGCACGTAGCGGGTGAGCAGGCTGAACAGCAGGTACATGCCGACACCCGCGATGAGCATGGCCGCGTTCGCCCGGACCACGGGCCCCTGGCCGAGCAACCGGAGGTCGACCAGCGGCGCGGCGCTCCGGAGTTCGACCACCGCCCACACCGCGAGGATCGCGACCGCGGCGGCGAGGATGCCCGCACCCGCCCAGGGATTCGCCCACAGCGCGGGCTCGGCGATGACCAGCAGGACGCCGAGCGTTCCGAGGCCGAGCAGGACCGCTCCGATGACGTCGATCTGCGACCGCGCGCCGGGGTTCTCCGGCGGGAGCACTCGCCAGGCGATGACGAGCGCAGCGGCGGACAGCGCGAATCCGAGCGCGTACGCGGCGCGGAGTCCGGCGAGCTGGTCGAGCAGGCTGATCACCGGGTAGCCGACGCCGATGCCCACCGTCGAGGCGACGGACAGGGCGGTGATCGTCGAGGCGGAGCGTTCCGCGGGCAGGTGGGCGCGGGCAACGCTCATGAGCAGCGCCCCCACGGCCACCCCGAGCCCCTGCAGTCCGCGCCCGACCACCAGAGCCGCGAAGGGCAGCGGGAGCGCGGTCAGCGCACCGCCGATCGTGACGAGGGCGAGGGTGACCAGGATCGTGGTCCGCCGGTGCGGACCGGTGCCGAGCCTGCCGAGGACCGGGCCGGCGATCGCGCCGGTGAACAGCGTGATCGTCAAGGTCCACTGCGCGGCTTCCAGCGGCACGCGCAGACCCGTCGCGACCGCCGTGATGAGCGGAGCACCGACGCTCCCGATGACGGCACCGGTCAGCGCGACGGCGACGAGGGCGGACCCGAGACGGCGGGCCTCGAGCGCGCCGGCGCGGTCGTCCACCTCGGTGCTCATCGGTTCTTCGCCGCCGTGATGTGCTCGAACAGGCCCGCGTTGATCCGGGTGCGGACCCCCTCGGCCCACGTCTCGTCGACGTGCTCGACGTCCATCGCCGCCCCGGCGTTCAGGAGCATCCCGAACGCGAGGAACGACTTCACCGTCACCGGCTCGAGCCCGGTGATTCCCGCGGCCGTGTCCCACATCCGCGAGAAGCACGACCGCACGGCCTCGCGGACTTCCTCGTCACCGCACGCGGCGAAGCCCTGGAGCTGCAGCAGGAGGTTCGTGCGATCGGCGAGGAGGTCGTAGTACTGCGCACCCATCGCCGACAGCGCGTCCAGACCGCTCCTGCTGCCGGCGGCGTCCCGCATCCCGTCGGTCAACCGGTCGAAGGCTGCGCGGACGAGCTCCAGGAACAACGCCTTCTTCGTCCCGAACATCCGGAAGACGTAGGCCTGAGTGATGCCCGCGTTCCGGGCGATCGCGTCGATCGACGCACCGTGCAGCCCGTGCTCGGCGAACTCCTCCGCCGCGATCCCCAAGACCTGGGCCCGGCGCTCAGCACCGCTCATCCGCGCGACCATGCCGCCAAGTTACTAGTTACCAACCACTTACAAACCCAGGCATGACCACCGTCACACCGAAGGGCCACTGGAAAGTGGACTAGTCAAAAACAGGTTTAGTGGACCGTGTTGATGGTCCAGTTCGTTCCTAGGCTGATGCCGGCAGAAGACCGCACGAAGGAAGGCCCAAGGTGACTACCGTCGACGCCAAGGACACCACCCGCAACGCCCAGACCGGGACCGACGGGGTCAAACGCGGCATGGCCGAGATGCTCAAGGGCGGCGTGATCATGGACGTGGTCACGCCGGAGCAGGCGAAGATCGCCGAGGCCGCGGGCGCGGTCGCGGTGATGGCGCTGGAGCGGGTGCCCGCCGACATCCGCGTGCAGGGCGGCGTGGCCCGGATGTCCGACCCGGACATGATCGAGGGCATCGTGAACTCGGTGTCCATCCCGGTGATGGCCAAGGCCCGGATCGGGCACTTCGTCGAGGCCCAGGTCCTGCAGTCGCTGGGCGTGGACTACATCGACGAGTCGGAGGTGCTGACCCCGGCCGACGAGGTCAACCACATCGACAAGTGGGCCTTCACCGTGCCGTTCGTGTGCGGTGCGACCAACCTCGGCGAGGCGCTGCGCCGGATCTCCGAGGGCGCGGCGATGATCCGCTCCAAGGGCGAGGCCGGCACCGGCAACGTCGTCGAGGCGACGCGGCACATGCGCCAGATCCGCGCCGACATCCGGCGCCTGTCGGTGCTCGACGACGACGAGCTCTACGTCGCGGCGAAGGAGCTGCGCGCGCCGGTGCAGCTGGTCCAGGAGATCGCCCGGACCGGCAAGCTCCCGGTGGTGCTGTTCACCGCGGGCGGCATCGCCACCCCGGCGGACGCGGCGATGATGCGCCAGCTGGGCGCGGAGGGCGTGTTCGTCGGCTCCGGCATCTTCAAGTCCGGCGACCCGGCCAAGCGCGCCGAGGCGATCGTCAAGGCGACGACCTTCTACGACGACCCGGACGTGATCGCGAAGGTCTCCCGCGGCCTCGGCGAGGCGATGGTCGGCATCAACCTCGACGACCTCTCCGAACAGCAGCGCTACGCCCAGCGCGGCTGGTGACGACGACTGGATGAGCGGTGGAGGGCACCTTCCGACCTGGAGGTGCCCTTCACCTGTTCTCGTTCTCGGTGTTCGCGGAGCGGTGGACCGCGATGAGGCGTTGGGCGATAGTGATCAGGCTCAGGAGGACCAGGAGCCAGATCGCCGCGTCGAGGACGTAGGGGACGCCCAGGCCGTGCAGGCCCGTGCCGACGAGGATCACCAGGAAGCGTTCGGCGCGTTCGGCCAGGCCGCCGTCAGCGTTGAGGCCGTTGGCCTCGGCCCGGGCCTTGACGTAGGAGATCACCTGGGCGCCGACCAGGCAGATCAGGAAACCCAGGCCTCGCGCGTGGTTCACGTCGACCACCAAGGCCCACCAGACGAGGGCGCCGAACAGCGCGCCGTCGACCAGGCGGTCGCAGCTGGCGTCGAGCACTCCGCCGAACTGCGAGGCCCGGCCTCCGGCGCGGGCCATCGCACCGTCGAGGATGTCGAAGAGCAGGAACACCGCGACCACGAGGGTGCCCACGAACAGCTCGCCGCGCGGGAAGAACCACAGCGCGGCCGCGGTGCTGGCGATCGTCCCGGTCAGCGTCACCGCATTCGGCGACAGGCCGAGCCGGACCAGGCCGGCACCGATCGGGTTGGTCAGTCGGGACAACGAGGCCCGCGCGAAGATGTTGAGCATTGCTTGAGTGGTCAGCCGCCTGTGCTTGTCGTTTTCCAGCAGACTAGCCCGCGCTGATCAAGCGCACCGGCCCCCACGACGACCGGTGACCTCCACCACAGCCCGGAATGATTGAAGGTTCAAGGGTGTTGGTGCTGTTCGAACTCCCTGCGACGAAGACGCCCGACCGCGGTGAGCCGCCGGTGGAGTTCGAGGCACACTGGCACCGCCACACCATTGGAGACAGCATGACGGCCACCGAGCAGATTCCGGGCTACGTCGCGGGCACCTGGGACATCGACAGCGTCCACTCCGACATCCAGTTCACCGTGCGGCACATGGGCGTGGGCAAGTCCCGCGGCCGCTTCGACGGCTTCCAGGGCGAGATCGTCACCGCGGCCGACCCGCTGCAGTCCTCGGTCACCGCGACCATCGACACCGCCTCGATCAACACCGGCAACGCCGACCGCGACGCGCACGTGCGCAACGCCGACTTCCTGGACGTCGAGCAGTTCCCGACCGCCACGTTCCGCTCCACCGGGATCCGCCAGGACGGCGAGGACTTCATCATCGACGGCGAGTTCACCCTGCACGGCGTGACCAAGCCGGTGTCGCTGGAGACCGAGCTGGGCGGCTTCGCCGAGGACGGCCTGCTCGGCCTGTCCGCCAAGGTGGTCCTCAACCGCACCGACTTCGGCGTCGGCCCGGCCGGCGGCGCCATGGTCGGCGAGAAGATCACCATCACCCTCGACATCGAGGCTCGCCTCCGCGGCTGACACCAGACGCGAAAAGGGGCCGGGGACTGCACGAGTCCCCGGCCCCTTCGTCTTCGCCCAGTCCCACCACTGCGCCCCGTCCCACATCGTGGACCACAGTTTCAATTGAAACTGCAGATCTCACCCACGGCGGATCGCAGTTTCAATTGAAACTGCGGTTAACTGGGACGGAGCGTCCAGGACGTGGGACGGATCAGTCGGCTCGGGTCCAGGCGTCAGCGAGGAGTTGGCGGGTCTCGCCGAGGAGCTGCGGGAGGACCTTCGTGTGGCCGATGACCGGCATGAAGTTCGAGTCACCGCCCCACCGCGGCACCACGTGCTGGTGCAGGTGCGCCGCGATGCCCGCACCCGCCACCGGGCCCTGGTTGAGCCCGATGTTGAACCCGTGCGGCGCCGACACCTCGCGGATTACCCGCATCGCGTGCTGGGTGTACTCCGCGACCGCCACCGTCTCCGCCGCGGTCAGCTCCGTGTAGTCCGCCACGTGCCGGTACGGCAGCACCATCAGGTGCCCCGGGTTGTACGGGTACAGGTTCAGGATCGCGAAGACCAGCTCGCCGCGCGCCACGATCAGCGTCTCGGAGTCCGGGCGTCCGGACTCCAGCAGGCGGCAGAACGGGCAGCCGTCGCTGTCGTCGCCGTCCGGCTTGTTCTCGCCCTGGATGTAGGCCATCCGGTGCGGAGTCCACAGCCGCTGCAGCGCGTCCTGGACACCGACCCCGTGCTGCTCGGTCAGCTCGACTTCCTCGGGTCCTGCGCTCACGCCGTCCCCGCCTGGAAGTTCTCCGCGGTCGGCGAGGCGTTCTCGCGGCGCTGCACCCAGTCGACCAGCGCGTTGACCGCGGTGTCCACCGGCACCCCGTTGATCTGCGTGCCGTCGCGGAACCGGAACGACACCGCGTCGGCCTCCACGTCCTTGCCGCCGGCCAGCAGCAGGAACGGCACCTTCTGCGTGGTGTGGTTGCGGATCTTCTTCTGCATCCGGTCGTCGCTGGTGTCGATGTCGACGCGGATCCCCTTGTCGCGCAACGACTTCGCCACCCGCTGCAGGTGCTCGACGTGCTCGTCGGCGATCGGGATGCCGACCGCCTGCACCGGCGCGAGCCAGGCCGGGAAGGCGCCGGCGTAGTGCTCGGTGAGCACGCCGAAGAACCGCTCGATGGAGCCGAACAGCGCCCGGTGGATCTTGATCGGCCGCTGCTTGCTGCCGTCCGGCGAGGTGTACTCGAGGTTGAACCGCTCCGGCAGGTGGTAGTCGACCTGGATGGTCGACATCTGCCAGCTGCGGCCCAGCGCGTCCTTGGCCTGCACCGAGATCTTCGGGCCGTAGAAGGCGGCGCCGCCCGGGTCCGGCACCAGCTCGAGGCCGGAGTCCTCGGCCGCGCTGCGCAGCGCCTCGGTGGCGACCTCCCAGCTCTCGTCGTCGCCGACGTACTTCTCCTCGTTGCGGGTCGACAGCTCGAGGTAGAAGTCGTCCAGGCCGTAGTCGCGCAGCAGGTCCAGCACGAAGCCCAGCAGCGACTTCAGCTCGTCCTGCAGCTGGTCGGGCGTGCAGTAGATGTGCGCGTCGTCCTGCGTCATGCCGCGCACGCGGGTCAGGCCGTGCACCACGCCGGACTTCTCGTACCGGTAGACCGACCCGAACTCGAACAGCCGCAGCGGCAGCTCCCGGTAGGAGCGGCCGCGGGAGCGGAAGATCAGGTTGTGGAACGGGCAGTTCATCGGCTTGAGGTAGTAGTCGACGCCCGGCTTGCGCAGCTCACCGTTGGCGTCGCGCTCCTCGTCGAGGTGCATCGCCGGGAACATGCCGTCCTGGTACCAGTCGAGGTGACCGGAGGTCTTGAACAGCGTGTCCTTGGTGACGTGCGGGGTGTTGACGAACTCGTAGCCGGCCTGCTCGTGCCGCTTGCGGGAGTAGTCCTCCAGCTCGCGGCGGATGATGCCGCCCTTGGGGTGGAACACCGGCAGCCCGGAACCGATCTCCTCCGGGAAGGAGAACAGGTCGAGCTCGGCGCCGAGCCTGCGGTGGTCGCGGCGCTCGGCCTCGGCCAGCAGCTCCAGGTGCTCCTCGAGCTTGTCCTTGGACTCCCAGGCGGTGCCGTAGATCCGCTGCAGCTGCTGGTTGTTCTGGTTGCCCCGCCAGTACGCGGCGGCCACCCGCATCAGCTTGAACGCCGGGATGAAGCGGGTGTGCGGCACGTGCGGGCCGCGGCACAGGTCGCCCCAGACGACCTCGCCGTGCCGGTCGATGTTGTCGTAGACGGTCAGCTCGCCGCCGCCGACCTCCATCACCTCGCTGGTGTCCACATCGGACTTGAGGTCGACCAGCTCCAGCTTGTACGGCTCGTCTGCCAGCTCCTCCTTGGCGGCCTCGACCGAGTCCAGGCGGCGGCGGGAGAACTTCTGCCCGGACTTGATGATCTGCTTCATGCGCTTCTCCAGCGCCTGCAGGTCCTCCGGGGTGAACGGGCGGTCCACGTCGAAGTCGTAGTAGAAGCCGTCCTTGACCGGCGGGCCGATGCCCAGCTTCGCGTCCGGGAACAGGTTCTGCACCGCCTGCGCGAGCACGTGCGCGGCGGAGTGGCGGATGACGCTGCGGCCCTCCTCGGTGTCGGCGGCGACCGCCTCCACCTCGACGTCGGACTCCGGTGCCCAAGCCAGGTCGCGCAGGGCGCCCTCGGCGTCGCGGACCACCACGACGGCGTCCGGGCCCTTGGACGGCAGCCCGGCATCGGCCACGGCCGCACCCGCGGTAGTGCCCGCCGGAACCTTCACCCGGAGAGCTTGCTGGGCTTGGGAAGGCTGTACGGACACGATCACTCCTCGGCTGGGCCGGTCCTCCGACCGGCGCGGACACGCTTCGCATCCCGATGCTATCGGCTGGTCGCGGACTGTTTCCGGCCGCCACCTGCCCACGTCAGCCGGACTGCTCCTGGATGAGTTCGGCCAGCTCCGACGCCGAGACCAGACCTCCGGTGAACGGCCCCATCGCCAGCGACACCCCGAGCTCGTGCAGGCGCTGGGCCTGCAGCTCGTCGCGCACGCCGGCCGCGCTGACCGGCAGGCCCAGCAGCTCCGCCGCGCCGCACGCGGCCACCACGAGGTGCCGGTCCAGCGGGGCGGGGCCTTCGGGGGCCACGAAGCTGTCCAGGTGCGAGCCCTCGATGCGCGCCATCCCCAGCGGCAGGCCCTTCAGCCGCGGCATCCGGGCGTAGTCCTCGCCGAACTCGTAGACGCACAGCCGCAGCCCCATGTCGGAGAAGATCTCCAGCGTGTCCACCGCGTCGCCCTGGCCGTCGAACAGCGTGGACTCGGGCAGCCCGACCGCCAGCTTGTCGGGCGGCATCCCGGTCTTGCGCAGGATGCGGTGCACGTCGGCGATCAGCTCCGGGTCGCGGGTGTGCCGCGGCGACAGGCGCACTGCCGCGATCGGCGCTTTCGGGCCCAGCAGGTTCG
>NZ_JBEOVY010000147.1:0-17849 GCF_040295745.1 Saccharopolyspora sp. NPDC002686 | reverse complement strand
GTTCCGCCGGCCCAGCGCCATGATCTGCGCGAAACCGGTGTACAACCACATCCTCCGGCAGTGGCTGAAGAGCGGGGGAGCGCTGGACGCCAAGCGGCACCTGCGCGAGGCGATCGAGCAGGTCGCCGCGGCGCTGAACGGACGGCGATCCGCAGTGGAGTCCACCGCCGCCGAAGGGGAGAGCGTGGTCGTGGGTGTCGTCCGGACGGCGGCTCCGACGGACGTGGTGCTCAAGCAGCTCGAGGACGCGCTCCGCGAACTCCGGTGAATCAACGGCACTCAGTGCCTAAATCAGCATCATCTTGATCACGTTCGACAGTATCTATGGTTTCAGTGTTGAATGAAATTAAGCCTCGAATCGGGCGAGCTGGAACCGCAAGGGAGAACAGCCTGGACCCCCGGGGACGGCGATGATCAGCAGTGGATGTCGGCGTTCCGGAGGTGGCGGCGCACCACGTCCCACTCGGGGGCGAGGACGTCCGGCCGCTCGGTTCCGACACCGATGTCCTTGAAGCCGCTGGAGGTCGTCACGCACACCACCGGCCCGTCGAACTCCTCGCGCACTTGCCGGAACCCCGCGAGCCCGGCCGCCGAGGAGACCTCGCACCAGAGCCCGGAACGCCCCAGGTCCCGCTGGGCCGCGGCCATCTCCGCGTCGTCCACCAGGAGTGCGCGCCCGGCGCTCTCCTGGACTGCCACCGTCGCTCGGAAGCCGCCCACAGCGCAGCTGATCCCGTACGCGGAGGTGGGGCCGACCTCGACCGAGGTAGCCGGGAGTCCTTGTGAGATCGCGCGGGAGAGTGGTCCGCCAGCGGCGGGTTCGCAGGCGAACAGCCGGGGCGTTCTGGCCGCGAGGCCCAGGCGCACGAGTTCGGCGAACCCCTTCCACACGCCGAACAGCAGCTCTCCGTACCCGGTCGGGACGAACATCGCCGCCGGGACACCGAGTTCGGCGAAGACCTCGTAGGCGACCGTCTTGTAGCCCTCGGGGCCGAACGCGTGCCCGGTGTGCGTCGTGGTGCTGTTGCTGACCGGGTGGAAGCCGGTCTCCGCCACGATCCGGCGAAGCAGCGGCCACCGCGCCTCGGTCGGCACCGTCAGCACGACGGCGCCGTAGGACCGCAGGAACGTGTTGACGGCCGGTGGTGCCGGCGAAGCCAGCACGATGCACCGCAGACCGGCGCGGGCGGCGAACGCGGCTGCGGAGGCGCCGTGGTTTCCGGACGAGGCGACCACGATTCCGGGAGCTCCGATGCCCGCTGCGGCGCTCACCGCGACGCGGTTGAGCCGGTCCTTGTGGCTCCACGTCGGATTCCGGGATTCGTCCTTGATGTGCACCCCGTCGCCGGGGAGCTCGATCAGCGGGGTTCCGCCTTCTCCGAGCCCTGGTGCGTGGAGCGGCGGCAGCAGGGGAGCCCAGCGGTCCAGCCCCGAGCCGGCCGGCTGCTGGAACAGCTCGGGCGGAACGCGGTCGTAGTCGTAATCGACCTCGACGGGGTAGGAGGTGGTTTCGGTGCTGGTCTCCGGGCAGCCGGTGGTCAGCGGCGGCCAGAGCGGGTAGCGGATGCCCGGATCTCCCAACGAACGCTGCCCGATGGCCGAAGAACGATCATTCACCACGTCGCTGGACCCTACCCGTGCCGGAGCAGCCGGCGTCGGTTTTCCCGCCGACAACCCGATCTGCCGGTGGCTAGCTGCTCGTGGCGCGGACGCGTTCGATCACCGGGGCGAATGCGTCCTTGTAGGGGCCGTGGATCGCGTAGTAGGTGAAGCCGTAGCGCTCGTAGTTGCGCAGGACCTGGTCGGCCATCTGCTCGATCGTGCCGATGAAGACGAACGGCATCTCCAGCAGTTCGTCGACCGCCATCGTCGATCCGGACCGAGCGAGGAACTCCTCCGCGGCGGAGCGGCGGTCGTCGGTCACCACCGCCGCCTGGGCCAGGGCCTGCCACTCCACCTCGCCGGCCCGCTCACCGGCCTGTTCGCGCGCGTACCGGACTCGTTCGTCGGTCTCCGCCGCGGTGACGATCCGGAACGTGCCCGGCGGCTGTCCGGGGATCTGGAGGACGCCGGCGACACCGATGACGTCCGCGGTCCGGCCCGCGATCTCCAGGATCCGGTCGCCGGTGCCGCCGACGATCAGCGGTGGCCCGAACCCGCCGAAGCCGGTGCGCTGGACCGGCCGGAGCGCGGGGAGGCCGAAGTTCTCGCGGAGGACGGCCTGCTGCTCGTAGCCGTCGGAGCCGAACAGCTCGGTCAGCTCGGCGATCAGGGCTTCCAGCTGATCGGCTCGTTCGTCGAAGGACTGCCACTCGATGCCGGCCTCGTCGAATTCCCACTTCATGTGGCCCGCGCCGAGTCCCACCTCCAGGCGGCCGCCGGTGAGGAGATCGGTGGTGGCGATTTCGCGGGCCAGCAGCGCGGGATTCCAGAAGGGCGCGTTGAGCACGAGGGTGCCGACCCTGAGCCGTTCAGTCGCCTGGGCCGCGGCGACGAGGGTGGGGAAGGGGAGGGGATTCCGAGGTGGTCGGCGGCGAAGGCGGTGTCGTAGCCCTGCTCTTCCGCGCGGCGGCAGGCCGCGCGGAAGGACTCAGGTGATTCCAGGCCGAAGATGTTGTGGGCGAACCGGAATTCGGTCATGGACCCACGCTGCCGCAAGGCTGCGCCCTTGACCATCCGCTCCGGGGTGAACGACATCTGATTTCTGCTGCATCGATTAATTCAGTGTCAATTGAAATAAACTCCGGCGAAAACCGCTCATCGACGGACCGCACAGCTTTCAAACAGCCCGGACGCGAGGGCGCAGCGCCCCGTTTCCGGGAGTGGTGCTCGTTCCCGGCCTGGATGAGACTGGGCGCGTCGGCCGGCGGGCCGGCTCGGGCAGCTCGCCGGGCAGCACGGTGCGGGTCGGAGGGTTTTGATGGATTACGACGTGTTCGAGCTCGGGGACGTCCGGTTGCAGGGCGGCGCCACGCTGCGGCAGGCGAAGCTGGCGTACAAGACCTACGGCGAGCTCAACGGCGACAAGTCCAACGCGATCGTCTACCCGACGTGGTACTCGGGTCAGCATTACGACAACGAGTGGCTGATCGGCGAGGGCATGGCGCTGGATCCGTCGCGGTACTTCATCATCATCCCGAACATGCTCGGCAACGGGTTGTCGTCCTCGCCGAGCAACACGCCGCCGCCGCACGACCGGGCGCGGTTCCCCGACGTGACGATCCACGACAACGTCCGGCTGCAGCACCGCCTGGTCACCGAGCAGTTCGGGATCGAGCGCCTGGAGCTGGTGACCGGGTGGTCGATGGGGGCGGCGCAGACCTACCAGTGGGCGCTGAGCCATCCCGAGATGGTGCGGCGGATGCTGCCGTTCTGCGGTGCGGCCAAGACCAGCGTGCACAACATCGTGTTCTTGGAGGGCGTCAAGGCGGCGCTCACCGCTGATGCGGCGTGGCACGGTGGTTGGTACGACGCTCAGCCCACGACGGGGCTGCGTGCGCTGGCTCGGGTGTACGCGGGTTGGGGGTTCAGCCAGCAGTTCTACCGGGAGAAGTGCTACGAGTCGGAGCCCTTGGACTACGGGAGCCTGGAGGACTTCCTCGTGGGGTACTGGGAGGCGCTGTTCCTCCAGCGGGATGCGAACAACTTGCTGACCATGCTGTGGACGTGGCAGAACGCCGATCTCGGAGCGACCCCGGGATACGCCGGGATCGAGGAGGCGTTGGCGGGCATCCGAGCGGAGTCGATCATCATGCCCGGTCAGCAGGACCTGTACTTCCCGCCGGAGGACAACGAGTGGGAGGTCGCCCGCATACCGGGCGCGGAGCTCCGGGTGATTCCCGGCGCGTGGGGCCACTTCGCCGGTGGTGGGATGAACCCGGTGGATACCGCCGTGATCGACGGGGCGCTCAAGGAACTGCTGGCGCGAGACGCGTGATGAGGCGAATTGCGGCTGGTCGCGATGACCAGCCGCAATTCGCCTCATCGGTGGCGTTGCACTGCCCGGGCGTGGGCTCGGGTGATCAAGCTCAGGGCTTGGTCGGCGGTGCGCTGGCCGGGGTTGAGGACCGAGATCCAGCCTTGGGTGGCGTAGGCGGGGTGGGGGAGGAGCCGGTCCAGCTCGGTGTAGTCGAAGTCGGCGTGGTGGGTCGGGTGGGCGGCGGGGGTGTGGCCGACGAGTCGTTCGAACTCCGCTCTGCCGACGTTGATGTTGAGGCGGTAGACGCCGGGCCGGTCGACGTTCGATTCGGTGTCGAAGCCGGTGTAGTCCTTGGTGACGATCGTGGCGAAGGGGAACGGCCGGTCGGCGGGGGCGAGGCCGTCCGGGTCGTAGGAGAAGAAGGTGTCGCCCCACGCGATCTCCGGGGCTCCGGTGACTTCGCCTGCCGTTTCCGCCACGACGCCGGGCAGACCGCGGGCGTGCTCGATGATCTCGTCCTGGGTCAGCTCTCGGCGGGTGTTCTCGCTGGTGTTCACTCCTTCAACCGTATCGTTGAAGGACCATGTGAGACTTTTTCCGCGAAAGTGGGGCAGTGGCCCAGTTCGCGGACCACCAGCCTTCAAACAGCAGGTCAGTCGTAGCCGCGGATCAGGTGGCTCTCGTCCAGTTCGTCGAGCTCGGTGCGGTCCTGGGCGGGGAGGAGCAGTTCGTCGCGGTCCGCGTCGAAGGAGTCGAAGCGCTGCTGAGTGGTGAGGGGGTCGGAGAGAGTCATGACCGGCTCCTTTCGACGCGGAAGTGACTGTCCGATGGTGCTTCTCGTCACCGGGGATCGCATCGCGGCGCGCTCGAGCGCTGATCGGAATCGCTCGGTCGGGCAAGCGGAGATCGTTGATCAGCAGCAATATTAGTTTTAATAACTTCAGTGTTGACTGAAATTAATCAGAACACCCGAAGGTCACCAAAGCACGACTCGAAAAGATCGCCTCGACGGCGATCAGGTTCGCGGGGTGAGGCGGATTCCGCTGCGAGGACCGAGGTATCGGCCTTCGTCGACGACGGTGCGGCCGCTCTGGCAGACCCACGGGATGCCGGCGGGTTGCTGCATCGGGTCCTGGTAGTCGCCGAGGTCGTGGACGGTCCGCGGGTCGAAGGCGACGAGGTCGGCGATCTTGCCGGGGGCGATCAGACCGCGGTCCGGTATGCCGAAGATCTGCGCGGGCAGCCAGGTCATCCGGTGCACGGCTTCGGGCAGGGTGAGCACGGCGCGTTCGCGGGTGTAGCGGCCGAGGACGCGGGGGAAGGTGCCGGTCAGGCGCGGGTGCGGTTTGCCGCCGGTGCCGGGCGGGAGGCCGTCGGAGCCGATCGCGGTGTGCGGGTCGGACAGGGCGAGTTCGAGGTCGTCCTCGTGCATGCTGAAGTGGATCATCGCCGCGCGCAGGCGTTCGCCGACCAGGACGTCGATGAGCGCGTCGACGGGTTCGACGCCGGTGGTGTCGGCGATGTCGGCGAGGGTGCGGCCTTCGTGGCGGTGGCTGGCGGTGGTGGCGATGAGGATGCGGTCCCACTGGGTGCTGGTGGTGACCGCGGTGGCGATTTCGGCGCGGTTGGCGGGATTGGTCAGGCGGGTGAGGATGTCGTCGGGGCTGCCGACGAGGTAGTGGGCGGGCAGTACGGCGGTGAGCATCGTGGAGGACGCTGTGTAGGGGTAGATGTCCTGGTGGACGTGCTGGCCGTGGTGCCGGGCGTCGTCGAGCCGGTCGAGGGCGGCTTGCATGGTGCCCCAGTTTCGGGCTCCGGTGACCTTGAGGTGGGAGATGTGGGTTCTCCCGGCGGTGGCTCCGATGCGCAGGGCTTCGTCGAGGGAGTCGATCAGGGCGTCGCCTTCGTTGCGCATGTGGGTGACGTAGCGGCCGTTGCCGCCGAGGACGGTGGCGAGGTCGGTGAGCTCGTCGGTGGTGGCGAAGACGGCGGGTGGGTAGATCAGGCCGCTGGAGAGGCCGAAGGCGCCGGCGGTCATGCCTTCTTCGAGGGCGGTGCGCATGGTGCGGCGGGCGTCGTCGTCGGGGGCTGCGTCGGTCATGCCGGTGGCGGCGATGCGGAGGGTGCCGTGGCCGATGAGGGGGCAGTAGTTGGTGACGTAGCCGGCGGCGTCGGTAGTGGCGAACAGGTCGTGGAAGCCGGTCCAGGTCAGGTCCAGGGGTGGGAAGAGGCGTTGCAGGAAGGTGGCGAGGGTGTCGTGGTGGGTGCTGCTGCGCGGGGCGAGGCTGAAGCCGCAGTTGCCGACGATTTCGGTGGTGATGCCTTGGTGGATCTTGGTGGTGTCGTCGGTGGGGAGCAGGGGTGCGTTGTCGGCGTGGGAGTGGACGTCGATGAAGCCGGGGGCCAGTACCAGGCCGGTGAGGTCTCGTCGGGGTGTGCCGGGTGGGAAGGTGCCGGGTGCTTCGACGGCGGTGATGCGGTCGTCGTGGAGGAGGACGTCGGCGGGGCGCAGCGGGGTGCCGGTGCCGTCGGCGAGTTGGGCGCCGGTGAGCAGCAGTTCGGTGCGGGTCACGTGGTGGCCTCCGGGTGGGGTGGAATATCGCGGTTCGTGCGATGTTGTCCGGTGTAGGTGTCGATGTTCAGGGGTGTTCGCGGTGCACGGTGAGTACAAGGTTCCCGGTGGGAAGTTGGTCGTGGTCGATCTGGACGTGGTGGACGGCCGGTTGTCCGGGGTGCGGTTGAGCGGTGATTTCTTCCTGGAACCGGATGAGGCGTTGGAGGCGATCAACGGTGCGTTGACGGGGGCGCCGGTGGATGCGGATGGGGAGGAGTTGGCGCGTCGGGTCCGGAGCGGGTTGCCGGAGGGGGCGCGGTTGGGTGGGTTCGACGCGGATGCGGTGGCGGTGGCGGTGCGTCGGGCGTTGTCGCGGGCGTCGGATTGGTCTGATCACGAGTGGTGGTTGGTGCACGACGGGCCGCAGACCCCGTTGATGCACATGGCGTTGGACCAGGTGTTGGCGGAGGAGGTGGGTGCGGGTCGTCGGGCGCCGACGTTGCGGTTCTGGGAGTGGGCGGCGCCGTCGGTGATCATCGGGAGTTTCCAGTCGGTGCGCAACGAGGTGGATCTGGAGGGGGCGCAGCGGCACGGGATCGAGGTGGTGCGGCGGATCACCGGTGGTGGGGCGATGTTCGTGGAGCCGGGGAACACGGTGACGTATTCGCTGTACGTGCCGGTGTCGTTGGTGGCGGGGATGAGTTTCGGGGAGTCGTACGCGTTCTTGGACGACTGGGTGCTGGGTGTGTTGCGGGAGTTGGGGTTGAACGTGTGGTACCAGCCGTTGAACGACATCGCTTCGGATGCGGGCAAGATCGGTGGTGCGGCGCAGAAGCGGTTGGCGTCGGGGGCGGTGCTGCACCACGTGACGATGTCCTACAGCATCGATGCGGACAAGATGGGTGAGGTGCTGCGGGTCGGCAAGGAGAAGTTGTCCGACAAGGGCGTGGCGAGCGCGAAGAAGCGGGTGGATCCGTTGCGGCGGCAGACGGGGTTGGCTCGCGAGGTCGTCATCGATCGGTTGATCGGTGGTTTTCGGGATCGGTTCGGGTTGGTGGAGGGGCCGGTGACCGATGCCGAGCGCGTGCGGGCGCAGGAGTTGATCGAGTCGAAGTTCGCGACTCGTGAGTGGTTGTTGCGGGTCCCGTGATGCTCAGGTGAGGAGTTCGGGGACGCCGGGTGTTGATCTTTTGCGGCGGAGCCAGACCTTGCGGGTTCCGTCGGCGTAGAGCAGGACGCGGGAGAGTTCCCAGCCGGAGAACTCGGCGTGGATGCTCAGTTGCACCGCTGCGCTCAAGCGGGTGACGCCTGGGGGGAGGCGCAGCGGTCGGTACTCCCAGTCGGGGTCGTTCCCTTCGGGGGGTGGGGTCATGGCTTCACCACCTGGTATCCGGCGCCGTTGGCGGAGGCGACGTAGATCGTTCCGGTGTGGGGGTCGACTGCGACGCTGTTGGGTTGGGTGATGGTGGGCAGTCGGTGGCGTTCGGTGGGTTCGCCGCCGGCGATGTCGTAGCCGACGAGTTCGTTGGTCGCGGTCAGTGTGACCCAGGCTAGGTCGCGGGTGGGGTCGTAGGCGAGGCCGTAGGGGGAGCCGGGGACGGGGTAGCGCTGTTTCATCACCAGGGGGTCGGTGCTGAAGGCGAGGAGTTCTTGGCCTCGGGTGTCGATGGTGATGATGCGTCCGTAGCGGTCGCTGATGGCGTTGGTGGCGCCTTGTCCGGCGCGCAGGCCTGCGCCTTTTTCGCCGTTGGTGGGGTTGATGGGGGTGATGGCGGTGGTGAGGCGGTCCAGGACGTAGACGTCGTTGGGGGTGGGCAGCAGTTGTGCTGGGCCGGAGAGGTTGTCGGCGGTGGCGGTGGGTGTGCCGTTGCGCAGGATGGTGACGGTGGCGGGGTTGCGCAGGGCGACTGCGGTGCGTTCGGCGTCGAGGTCGACGGCGTAGACGGGGCCGCCGGGGACGGTGGTGCTGCTGGGTTGGGCGGTGCGCAGGTCGACGCGGGTGATCTGGCCGCTGTCGGGGAGTGCGGCGAGGAGCTGGCCGTTCTGGGTGTGCAGTCCGGCCGGCGGGCTGGCCAGGGTGACCTGCTGCTGGGCTCCGGTGCTGGTGTTGATCAGGGTGAGGGTGGGGCCGCTGGCCAGCACGAGGGTGGTGGTCTCGGGGTCGAAGGCGCTCAGCTGCACCGGTGGTGCGGGGTGGACCTGACCTGCTGGTGGGGTTGTTGCGGCTGGTGAGGTGGCGGGCGTTGCTGCGGTCAGGTTGTCGGTGACCTGGAGGGGGTCACTGGGCCTGTCGGTCCCGCAGCTGGTGAGCAGGGTGGCGATCAGGCACGTGATGACCAGACGGCGCAACGAGGCCCTCCTTGGGGGTGCTGGCCCGCGGTGGTGTGCGGGGTGGTTCGTCTCCAGCATCCCTGATGGGCTGTTGGGGGGTGTGGCGTGGTCAGGGTTGGGTGGTGGGTTGGTCGGGGGCGCTGATGTCGTCGAGTGCGGCGCGGATGGCGGGGGGCAGGGTGAGGTCGTCGGAGTCGAGGGCGGTTTTGAGCTGTGCGGTGGTGCGGGTGCCGAGGACGGGGGCGGTGACGCCGGGGCGGTCGCGGACCCAGGCGAGGGCGACGTGGGCGGGTGGGGTGCCGAGTCCTTCGGCGGCGGTGAGCACGGCGTGCACGATGCGGGCGGCGCGTTCGGTGCGGTGGTGTTCGACGTAGCTGGCCAGGGGGCCGGCGCCGCGGGAGTCGGCGGGGGTGGAGTTGCGGTACTTGCCGGTGAGCACGCCGCGGCCGAGGGGTGCCCAGGCGAGCAGGCCGAGGCCGTGGTGGGTGGTGGCGGGGATGACTTCGCGTTCGGCGCTGCGGTCGAGCAGGGAGTATTCGTGCTGGGTGGAGATCAGGGGGGTGCGGGTGGGGTGGGCGCGTTGGTGGGTGGCGGCGGTGGCCAGTTGCCATCCGGCGTAGTTGGCGATGCCGGCGTAGCGGACGCGTCCGGTGGTGGTGGCGGTGTCGAGGGCGGCGAGGGTTTCCTCGAGGGGGACGGCGGGGTCCCAGGCGTGGAGTTGCCAGAGGTCGATGTGGTCGGTTTGCAGGCGGCGCAGTGAGTCGTCGAGGGCGGCGAGCAGGGAGCCGCGGGAGGCGCCGCCGCCGAAGGGGCCGGGTTTGCGGCGGGCGGCGGCGGTGGTGGCGAGCACGATTTCGTCGCGGGGGATGTGGTGGGTGAGCAGGTCGCCGAGGATTTGTTCGGCTTGGCCGTCCTGGTAGACGTCGGCGGTGTCGATGAGGGTGCCGCCGGCGTCGTGGAAGGTCGTCAGCTGTTCGGCGGCGCCGTCGGCGTCGGTGTCGAGTCCCCAGGTCATGGTGCCGAGGGCGAGGCGGGAGACGCGGAGGCCGCTGCGGCCGAGCTGTCGGTGTTCCACGGTGGGGAGGGTATTCGGTGCGGGGGCTTGTGTTGGTGAGGTTGGGACGGCGGGTCTGAACGCCGGTGTTCCGGATCACAGGTGGGGTTGGTGGTTGTTCGCCGGGTGTTCGCCCGGGGTGCGTGCGGCGGTCGCGGGGGATGCTGCAAGATTTGGGGCGGTCTTCTCGGCTGCCCGCGGGTGCGGGTTCGTGCCGGTTTTTCGTCGCGACTTTTCTGGAGTGGGTTTCGTTGTCGTGGTTGCAGGCCATGGTGTTGGCCGTGGTCCAGGGGCTGACCGAGTTCCTGCCGATTTCCTCGTCGGGCCATTTGCGGATCGTGTCGGAGTTGTTCTTCGGTGATGATGCGGGTGCGTCGTTCACCGCGGTGACGCAGATCGGTACCGAGCTGGCGGTGGTGATCTACTTCGCCAAGGACATCGCCCGGTTGGTGGCGGTGTGGTTCCGGGGGTTGTTCAACGCGGAGGTGCGGGGGACGCAGGACTACCGGTTGTCGTGGTACGTGATCGTGGGCAGCATCCCGATCGGGGTGTTGGGGGTGTTGTTCCAGGACTACATCCGGTCGTCGTTGCGGAGCTTGTGGGTCACCGGTGCGATGTTGATCGTGTTCGGTGTGCTGCTGGGGTTGGCCGAGCGGTTCGGGCAGCAGCGTCGTGGTCAGGGGCAGCTCAAGCTCAGCGATGGTGTGGTGATGGGTTTTGCGCAGTCGTTGGCGTTGATCCCGGGTGTGTCGCGGTCGGGTGGCACGATCACGGCGGGTTTGTCGTTGGGGTTGGCTCGGCCGACGGCGGTGCGGTTCTCGTTCTTGCTGGCGATTCCGGCGGTGTTCGCGGCGGGGTTGTCGGAGATCCCGCACGTGTTCGAGCCCAGTTCGCACGGTTTGCAGCCGTCGGGGGCGCAGATGATCGTGGCGACGGTGGTGGCCGGTGTGGTCGGGTACGCGGTGATCGCGTGGCTGCTGCGGTTCGTGGAGCGCCACAGCGTGTACTTGTTCGTGTGGTACCGGATCGCGTTGGGTCTGCTGGTGTTCGCGCTGCTGGGCTTCGGTGTCATGCAGCCGTGAGGTGATGTGCGGTGGGAAGCGCGGTCCGTGCCGGGTGGGTGCGGGCCGCGTTTTTCTCGGGTGGCCTACCCTCGGCGGACGTGGCGACTCTCATCTTGTTGCGGCATGCGCGTTCGGCGGCCAACGGTTCGGGGATTCTGGCGGGCCGGGCGGCTGGTGTGGGGTTGGACGAGGTCGGGGCGGGCCAGGCTGCGGGTGTGGTGGGCCGGTTGGCCGGTGTTGCGTTGAGCGAGGTGGTGGTTTCGCCGATGCAGCGGTGCCAGGAGACCGTGGCGGGGCTGGTGGCCGAGCGGGGCTTGTCGCCGGTGGTGGAGCCGGAGTTGGCGGAGGTCGATTACGGCGAGTGGACCGGTCGCAAGATCAGCGAGTTGACGCAGGAGCCGTTGTGGAAGGTGGTGCAGCAGCACCCGTCGGCGGCGGTGTTCCCTGGTGGTGAGGGTTTGGCGCAGGTGCAGGCCCGGGCGGTGGCCGCGGTGCGGGCGCGGGATCGCGAGTGGGGGGCTGATGCGGTGTGGTTGGCCTGCACGCATGGTGATGTGATCAAGGCGGTGCTGGCCGATGCGCTGGGCATGCACTTGGATGCGTTTCAGCGGCTGGTGGTGGATCCGTGTTCGGTCAGCGTTGTGCGCTACACCGAGACCCGGCCGTTCGTGCTGAAGGTCAACGACACCGGTGGTGATGTGTCGGCGTTGTTGCCGCCGAAGGAGTCCGGTGGATCGTCGGATGCCGTGGTGGGCGGTTCGACGGGCACTCCAGCGTGAAGAGGGGGCGTGCGCGCCTCCCATGCGCACGCCCCATCTTCGTTTGCTCGCCTTCCCCGGGGTTTCAGGCGAGCAGGTGCACGATGCGGCAGCGCGTGTCGGTGGGCAGGGTGCGTTGCGTGCCGCCGACGAAGCGGACGAGGACCTTCTCGTCGGTGGTCGGGGTGACCTGCTCGACGATGCCGACCGGTCCGATGGGGCCGTAGATGCGGATCGGGTCTCCTGGCAGGAGTTCGTCGGCGTGGACGCGTTCGCGGTTGAGCGCCGGGGATGCCGGGCGCAGCCAGCGGACGGTGGTGAACCATCCGGTCCAGGTCACGGCGGGTAGTGCGGCGGGGAGCCAGGTGGCGAGATCGGTGAGGGCGAGTGCGGGGGCGGCGCCGGCCAGTGCGGCCCACCAGCCGGAGCTGACGCGCAGGCGGCCCAGTTGCAGCCAGCCGGTGGTGCGGATGGTGCCGTCGGGTCGTTGGCCGCGGCTGCGCGGGGCGAGTTGTTGGGGGAAGTCGAAGTCGTCGGTGTCCTCGCGGGGGGTTTCCGAGGTTGTTTTGCCGAGGGGTTCGCGTACGGCTTCGGCTCGCACGGCAGCGATCTCCATCGTCGCCTCGACCGGTGTCGGGGCCGGAATCGGGGCGGGCGTGGGCTCGGGTGACGGTTGCAGGAACGACGTCGGTTCCGGTTCCGGGGCTGAGCGGGGTGCTGGGGCCGGGGAGGTTTGCAGCGGGGTGTCGAACCGGGCGGTGCCGGGGTTGAGCAGCGCGCGCAGCATCGAGACCTCGTTGTCGCGGCGTTGTCCGCAGACCGGGCAGCTCAGCGCGACACCGGTGGGGGACTGCTCATCGGGTGCGGTGGTCAGCGGGCCGTGTCCTCGGGGGCATTGCGGTGCGTGGGGCCCGTTTTCGAGGATGTGCAGCGCGCTGATGTGCGTGCGGTCGGTATCGGAGTTCACCATCGTGAGGTCCACCTCAACTTGCCATCGGCGGCGCGTTCGCAGCTGGCGGCCGCGCCGCTGGGGGTGCGGGCGAAGTCGCCTTCTTCGGAGCAGCGTTCGTTCTCGGTGACCACCAGCACCCAGTCCTGCTCGGGGTCGCCGGGCGTGGTGGTCACAGGTGTCGGGGTGTGCTGCTGCTCGGGGTCGGGACGGGGTTGGGGGCGGGGCGGCGGAGACGGGGAGGGGCTCGGCCGCCGCGTGCTGGTCGTGATCGGGGTGCGGCTGGTGGTTTTCGGGGGCGGGGTCGGTGCTGCGCTGCTGAGCGCCGTGGTGGTCGGGGCCGCGGTCGTGCTGGCAGCAGGGGGTTCGGGTGCGGGCGGTGGGGGAGCGGCCGGTGGTGGGGAGTCGGCGAGGGGGGAGCTCGCGGTCATCGGCAACGCGTTCAGGGCACTGGTGGCGGTCGCGGCGACCAGCGCGGCCGCGGGCAGCAGCCTGACGGCCAGGGGGCTTCGCCACCACCAGCGGCGCAGCGGGGCGGGGTGTTCGGCTGGCAACGAGTGACTCCTGTTCGCGTTGATGCCGTGTTTCCCCGACCGGCGGGCCGAATAGTAGCGAATGGATCACGAATCTGTATCCGGGAAGCAAACGTCGATCCCGCTTCCCGGCTCGTTTCCGGTGGGCACGTCGACGCGAACACCCGATTGTGATCTACGCCTCGACAGTTCGAAAACGGCTGTTGCGCACCGAAAACGCATGAACCGACACGAACGGTCACCGCATAGTTCGTCGCTTGTAGACAGTCCACAAGTGAATGTGGCTTCACCCGTCTTTAAGGGTGCGTTATGCCGCCAGGGGTTCAGTCGGCCTTGCGCACCGAGGTGGTGTCGACGTCGGCGACATGGCCGCCGGAGTCCACCGGCTCGAGTCGCGGCAGCGCGACACCGCGTTCGTCGACCAGGACGGAGTGGTCTTCGCCGGGGGAGAAGGCGTGCCGCTCGCCCCACTGGCGCAAGGCCACGACGACGGTGAACAGGTCGCGCCCGGCCGGGGTGAGGGAGTAGAGCTGCCGCCGGCCCGAGGGCGCGGTCTGTCGGTCGAGGACGCCGCGCTCGACCAGGCGGCGGAGCCGATCGGTGAGGATGTTGCGCGCGATCCCGGTGCGCTGCTGGAAATCGGTGAACGCCCGCGCCCCGTCCATCGCATCCCGCACGATCAGCAGGCTCCAGCGGTCCCCGACCAGGTCGAGCGTGCGCGCGACCGGGCACGCCGGGTCGGTCCAGGACGCATCCCCAGTGCTGGTGCGAGTCACCACGCCTCCCGAAGAGTTGCTGTTTGAAACCATTGTGCCCTACCCTCAGAACAGTTGCATTTTGCTACTTATCAAGGAGTGGTGATGGGCCTGACCCGTGCCCGAAGGACGCTGTTCGCCATGATCTGCGCGGTCGCCATCGCCGGCGTCTACGCCGCCCAACCCGTCCTCGCCCAGATCGGGACCGACCTCGGCGTGCCGCAGGCCCACCTGGGCTGGATCGTGGCCGCCGGACAGCTCGGCTACCTGGCCGGACTCGCCGTCCTCGTCCCGCTCGGCGACATGGTCGACCGCCGCACCCTCATCGCCGGACACCTCGCGCTCACCGCGGCAGGAGCAGCGCTGGCCGCCACAGCCACCCAGATCTCGACGCTGCTCATCGGCTTAGGCGCCGCCGGACTGTTCGCGGTCGTCGTCCAGACGACGGTCGCCTACACCGCGGCCCTGTCCACCCCCGACGAACGCGGCCGCAACCTCGGCGCGGTGACCTCCGGTGTCGTCCTCGGCATCCTCGGCGGACGCATCGCCGCCGGCGCCCTGGCCACCGCCTGGGGCTGGCGCGGCACCTACCTCGCCCTGGCCGCGCTCCTGGTAGCCCTGGCCTGCCTCGCCCTGGCCACGCTGCCACCCGACCCGCGCACCAGCCACGCCACCTACCGGCAGGTGCTGACCTCGCTGACCGCACTGTTCACCGAGCCGCTGTTCCTCTCGCGCGGGCTGATCGCGTTCTTCCTGTTCGCCTCGTTCGGCACGCTGTGGAGCGGCCTGGCACTGCCGCTCGCAGCCGCACCCTGGCACTTGAGCCCGGCGCAGATCGGCCTGTTCGGCATCGCCGGGCTCGCCGGTGCGCTCGGCGCCGCCCGCGCCGGACGCTGGGCCGATTCCGGGCGCGCCAGCGCCGTCACCGGGGCAGCGCTGGCACTCCTGGCCGCATCCTGGCTGGCCATCGGGCAAGCACCGCGGTCGCTGTGGCCGGTGGTGATCGGCGTGATCGTCCTCGACTTCGCCGTGCAAGCCGTGCACGTGAGCAACCAGCACCTGCTCACCACGACCCACCCGCACCGCACCAGCAGCGTCGTCGGCGGCTACATGATCTTCTACTCGCTGGGCTCCGCCCTCGGCGCCGCGGCCACGACCACCGTGTTCGCCACCGCCGGATGGACCGGCTCCAGCGTCCTCGGCGCGGTCTTCGCCGGCTGCGCCCTCCTCGTCTGGGCGGCAAGCCGCCGCACGGCGAACACCGCCGAACAGCCCCAGCTCATCGGCTAAGCGGGAATGCGCTGCTCTGGTGGGCGCTGCTCGGCCAAGATCGTGCGGCGCAGCTCGTCGAGGGACACACCCACCGCATCGGCCACCGCCGCGACGGTGAAGAACGCCGGGGTCGGGATCCGCCCCTTCTCGATCTTGCGCAACGTCTCGGTGGAAATACCGGCCGCCGCGGCGATCTCGACCATGCTGCGCTCGCCGCGCGCGTCCCGGAGGGCCTGGCCCAGCAGCTCGCCCCGGCGCAGCTCGTGCTCGGTGAGCGGTTCACGCACCATGACCGTGATACTAATATCGGTATAATCATTGGGCCAGTGCTGGCGGAGGAGCACGCGTGATCGAGCTCAAGAGCACCACCGAGATCGACGCCCTGCGCGAAGCCGGCCGCATCGCCGCCCGCACCCTGCACGCCGTGCGCGCCCACGCCCGGCCCGGCACCCCGCTGCGCGAACTCGACGAGCTCGCCCGCACCACCATCACCGACGCCGGAGCCCGGCCGGTCTTCGACGGCTACCACCCGCGCTGGGCAGCGAACCCGTTCCCCGCCGCGATCAGCACCTCGGTCAACGACGCCCTCGTCGGCGGCATCCCCGACCGCACCCGCCTGACCGACGGCGACCTGATCAGCATCGGCTGCGCGGTCCGCCTGCACGGGTGGGTCGGCGACGCCGCCACCACCTTCCCCGTCGGCACCGCCACCCCCGCCGACGCCGACCTGGTGGCCACCGCCGAACGAGCCCTGGCCGAAGGTATCGCCGCGGCCCGGCCCGGCGCCCGCACCGGCGACATCGCCCGCGCCATCGGCGTGCTCGCCCGCAGCGCCGGCTACGGCATCCCCACCCACCTCACCGGCCACGGCGTCGGCCGCGCCATGCGCGAAGCACCACCGGTGCCCAACGACGGCCACCCCGGCACAGGCGCACCGCTGCGCCCAGGGCTGGTGCTGTCGATCGAACCGATGCTGCTGGCCGGGGGAGCCGACAGCACCAGCACCGACGACGACGGCTGGACCACGCGCACCACCGACGGCAGCCGCGCCGCCCACGTCGGGCACTCCATCGCCATCACCACCCGCGGCCCGGTGATCCTCACCGCGCCATGACCGCCCGCCAACACCAGACCGTCCATTGCCAGGACGACCCCTATTCCGGTCAACCCCCTGAAAGCTGAATTCCCCGCC
Organism: Saccharopolyspora sp. NPDC002686; assembly: GCF_040295745.1. Taxonomy (NCBI): domain Bacteria; kingdom Bacillati; phylum Actinomycetota; class Actinomycetes; order Pseudonocardiales; family Pseudonocardiaceae; genus Saccharopolyspora; species Saccharopolyspora sp. NPDC002686. The sequence continues at coordinate 1,468 of NZ_JBEOVY010000147.1, read as the reverse complement.
GCCCGTCGATGATCAATCCCACATGCGATGGCGGCCGCGCATCCGGATACTGTGAATTACCGATCACGCCATCGCGGAATTGCGCACCCGAGGAATCATGAAAAAACATTTCGCCTTCGTCAGCATCCCCGCCTCCGGGCACATCAACCCCACCCTGCCGCTGGTGGCCGAACTGCTGCGCCGCGGCCACCGGGTCAGCTACGCCGTGGGCCGCGAGATGGCCCAGACCGTGGCCGAAACCGGAGCTGAACTGGTCGAACTGCCCACCGAACTTCCCAAGGCCGGGCGCGAGGCGCTGAGCGCAGCGCGCATGAAGTTGATGCTGGACTTCTTCTGCGACGACCTGCGCACCAGCTACCCGCTGCTGCGCGAGCACTTCCGCCAGGACCCGCCCGACGCCATCTGCGTCGACGCCATGACCCCGCACGGACGCATGCTCGCCGAAGAACTCGACATTCCCGCGATCGTGCTCATGCCCAGTTTCGCCTCGAATGAGAAATTCTCGCTGCGCGACGCCGTCCCGGCCGGACAACCGCAATTCCCCACCGAGATGTTCGCCGAGATGCACAGCCGATTCCAGCAGATCGGTGACGAACTCGGCGTGCGGCCGATGATGCCGTTCCAGCCCCAGCCCGGCGAACTCAACCTGGTGTTCCTGCCCCGCCAGTTCCAGCTGGCCGCCGACACCTTCGACGAGCGCTTCCACTTCCTCGGCCCCCTGCTCGGCGAACGCGACCAGCAGCCCTGGCAGCCCCGCGACCCGCACGCCCCGCTGCTCTACATCGCCCTGGGCACCGCCTTCAACGACCGCCCCGACTTCTACCGGATGTGCCTGCAGGCCTTCGCCGACAGCCCCTGGCAGGTCGCGATGTCCACCGGCCACAACGTCGAGCAGACCGAACTCGGCGCCATCCCCGGCAACTTCGAGGTGCGCGCGAGCTTCCCGCAACCCGCGGTGCTGCGCCACGCCAACGCCTTCATCTCCCACACCGGCATGAACTCCACCATGGAATCCCTGCACGCCGCAGTGCCGCTGGTGGCCGTCCCGCAGATGCCCGAACAAGCCGTCAACGCCACCCGCGTGCAGGAACTCGGCCTCGGCCGCCACCTGGACCCGGCCACCGTCACCGCCGACCAACTGCGCGCCACCGTCGACGAGGTCGCCAACAGCACCGACATCCGCGCCAACCTCACCCGCATGCGCGACATCGTGCGCTCCTGCGGCGGTGCAGTCGCCGGAGCCGACGCCCTCGAAAACCACCTGAGCTGACACACCGGTGGGCGCCGCCCAACCCGGGGCCCCGTAGTAACCGGGAAAAAACGGGCGGATAGGGCTGGGTAGGCTCCTGACCAGGGGATCTTTGAGGTCTAGTAAGAGGTTGCCGGTGGTTGCTCAGACGCCGGAGCAACCACCGGCCAGGAACGCGATGGCGTCAGCGTCGGAACAGCTCGGCCGTAGGCGGCGACC
>NZ_JBEOVY010000146.1:0-17900 GCF_040295745.1 Saccharopolyspora sp. NPDC002686 | reverse complement strand
GCCAAGTTCCGGTACATGTTCGGCGGCAAGGCGGTCACCCCGGTCGTCATCCGCACCATGTACGGCGCGGGGCTCAACGCCGCGGCGCAGCACTCGCAGGCGCTGTACCCGGTCTTCACCCACATCCCGGGCCTGAAGGTCGTCCTGCCCTCCTCCCCGTACGAGGCGAAAGGCCTGATGACGCAAGCGATCCGGGACGACGACCCGGTCATCTTCTGCGAGCACAAGGCGATGTACGACGTCGTCGGAGACGTTCCCGAGGAGTCCTACGCGATCCCGTTCGGGGAGGCCAACTTCGTCCGCGAGGGCGAGGACGTCACCATCGTGGCCTTCGGGCGGATGGTCCCGATCGCGGCGGAAGCGGCCGACGAACTCGCCAAGTCCGGAGTGGAGTGCGAGGTCGTCGACCCGCGCACCACCAGCCCGCTGGACACCGACAGCATCCTGGAGAGCGTCGAGAACACCGGGCGGCTGGTGGTGGTCGACGAGGCCACCCCGCGCTGCAACCTCGCCACCGACGTCTCCGCCCTGGTGGCGCGGGAGGCCTTCGGCAGCTTGCAGGCACCGATCGAGATGGTCACCGCCCCGCACACGCCGGTGCCCTTCAGCGACGCGCTGGAGTCGATGTACATCCCGGACGCGCAGCAGGTGGTCAACGCGGTCAAGAAAGTCACGAGCTGGGAGCGCTGAGCATGACCGACGAGCGGATCCGCCGGATCAAGATGCCCAAGTGGGGGCTGTCGATGACCACCGGCACGATCACCGACTGGCTGGTCTCCGAAGGTGACGACATCACCGACGGCACCGAGCTGGCCGAGATCGACACCGACAAGATCGCCGGGACGCTGGAGTCCCCGGAGGAGGGAGTGCTGCGCGGGGTCGTCGTCGCGGAGGGAGAATCCGCCCCGGTGGGCGGCACGATCGCGATCGTCGCCCCGGCGGAGGTGCCCGACGCCGAGATCGAAGCGGCGGTCGCCGAGGCCAAGGAGCAGCTGGCCAGCGGCGAGGTCGAGGAGGCCGCGGGGCCCGCGACCGGCGAGGTGGAGGTGGGTGGGCGCACCCTGTCCTACGCCACGCTGGGCGACGGCCCCGAGGTCGTGGTGCTGGTCCACGGTTTCGGCGGCGACAAGAACTCCTGGCTGTTCGTCCAGGAACCGCTGTCCGAGGGCCGCACCGTGCACGCCCTGGACCTGCCGGGGCACGGCAGCTCGACCAAGGACGTCGGCGACGGCAGCCTGGACTCGCTGGCCGACGCGGTGATCGGGTTCCTGGACGCGCTGGACGTCGAACGGGCGCACCTGGTCGGCCACTCGCTGGGCGGTGCGGTCGTGACCGCCGTGGCGGCCCGGACACCGGACCGGGTCCGCTCCCTGGCGCTGGTCGCCCCGGCCGGCTACGGCACCGAGGTCAACGCCGACTACCTGCGCGGCTTCGTCGGGGCGAGCACCCGGCGGGAGCTCAAGCCGTACCTGCGCGCCCTGTTCGCCGACGAGTCGCAGGTGACCCGCCAGCTGGTGGACGACCTGCTGAAGTTCAAGCGCATCGACGGCGTCCAGGACTGCCTGCAGGCCCTGCTCGGCTCCGTCCTCGACGGGGACAAGCAGGCCATCGACGCGGCATCGCTGCTGGCCGGGGTCACCGTCCCCACCGCGGTGGTGTGGGGCGCGCAGGACCAGGTCATCCCGGTGGCCGACCAGTCCGCGTTCGGCGACCGCGCACAGGTGCGCGTGGTCGCGGGCGCGGGCCACATGGTGCACATGGAGGACCCGGCGGCGACCCGCGAAGCCGTCGAGTCGGTGCTCGGCTAGCTCCGAGCGGCCGGGTGGCGCACCCAGCCACCCGGTCGCTCGGCCTCGAAGGCCTGTTCGGACTCATCCTTCGGGGCATCCGGTCGACGCGGTGCGCAGCGCTTCTGCCACCATTCGGGGTATGGACGAGGTCGAAGAAGCACGGCTCCCGAAGAGCGCAGCGACCCGGGCCGTGTGCGCGCACATCGGCATCGGCTCCGACGTCCGGGAGGCGAGGGTCGCCCGCGACCGGCTCGACACCGTCCTGGCCTCCTACCGGGTGGCGTTCCTGCGCCAAGAAGCCAGCGGAGCCCCCACCTCGCGCTGAACCTCCCCCGGAAGGTGCCGGCGTTCTCTGCGCTGGGACGGCTGGTGGCCGAGAATTGGCCCGGCCGCACCACTGCGGTTCGCCAGCCACCCCGCAGGAGCTGCACATGGGCACATCAGCTCAGATCGGCGTCACCGGGCTCGCGGTCATGGGCCGCAACCTGGCCCGCAACTTCGCGCGCAACGGCTACTCGGTCGCCGTGCACAACCGCACCGCTTCGAAGACCCGGGAGCTGGTCGAGGAGTTCGGGCACGAGGGCGACTTCGTCGCCGCCGAATCGGTCGCCGACTTCGTCGCCGCGCTGGAACGCCCGCGCCGACTGGTGATCATGGTCAAGGCCGGGGATCCCACCGACGCGGTGATCGAGGAGTTCGCGCCGCTGCTCGAGGACGGCGATGTGATCATCGACGGCGGCAACGCGCACTTCGCGGACACCCGGCGCCGCGAGCGCGACCTGCGCGAACGGGGCATCCACTTCGTCGGCACCGGCATCTCCGGCGGCGAGGAGGGCGCGCTGCACGGACCCAGCATCATGCCGGGCGGCTCCGACGAGTCCTACGCCTCGCTGGGCCCGATGCTGGAGAAGATCTCCGCCAAGGCCGCCGACGACGCGCCCTGCGTCACGCACGTGGGCCCGGACGGGTCGGGGCACTTCGTGAAGATGGTGCACAACGGCATCGAGTACGCCGACATGCAGCTCATCGCCGAGGCCTACCAGCTGCTGCGCGACGTCGCCGGGTACTCCCCCGCCCAGATCGCCGAGGTGTTCCGCACCTGGAACACCGGTCGCCTCGAGTCCTACCTGATCGAGATCACCGCCGAGGTGCTGTCGCACGTCGACGCCGCCACCGGCGAACCGTTCGTGGACGTCGTCGCCGACCAGGCCGAGCAGAAGGGCACCGGTCGCTGGACGGTGCAGCTCGCCCTCGAGCTCGGGGTGCCGGTCTCCGGCATCGCCGAAGCGGTGTTCGCCCGTTCCCTGTCGGGCCACACCGCGCTGCGCGAGGCGTCCCGAGGACTCGCCGGTCCGACCGCCCGACCGCTCAGCGGCACCGATGCCGACGCCTTCGCCGACCAGGTGGAGCAGGCGCTGTACGCGTCGAAGATCGTGTCCTACACGCAGGGTTTCCACGAGATCGCCGCCGGCAGCGCCGAGTACGACTGGAACATCGACCTGGGTGCGATCGCGTCCATCTGGCGCGGCGGCTGCATCATCCGCGCGGCGTTCCTGGACCGCATCCGCGCCGCCTACGACGCCCGACCGGACCTGCCGAGCCTGCTGTCCGACGAGACCTTCGCGGCCGAGATCGCCGATGCCCAGCACGACTGGCGCTCGGTCCTGGGCGCAGCGACCAGCCAGGGCGTGCCCACACCGGGATTCGCAGCGGCGTTGTCCTACTACGACTCCCTGCGCGCCACCCGGCTCCCGACTGCGCTCACCCAGGGCCAGCGCGACTACTTCGGTGCCCACACCTACCGCCGGACCGACCGCGAAGGCTCCTTCCACACCCTCTGGGCCGGGGACCGCTCCGAAGTGCAGGTGTGACGCACCAGTCCACTGCGGACACTGGTCGCGCTGTGGTTCAGCGCGGTTGCCAGCCGGGGTGGCGCGGCGGGACGCGTGGACCGATCGCTGCGCCGGCCACCGACAGCGCGGTGCCGACCACCAGGAGCCAGGGACCGGGCCCCAGGGAGCCCAGGTGGCGGCCGCCGTCGGTCATGATCAGCAGCGTCACCACGTGGTAGAGCAGGCAGAGACCGGCGATGGCGGAGAGCATGATCCGGGTCGGGCCGGTCCGCCCCTCCGACAAGCTCTTCTTCGTGAGGCCGCCGCGGCTCTTGATGCTCTCCCTCGAACGCAAGGATCCCAGCGACCACAGCGCGGGCGGGACCGCAGCCAGTGCGAGGGCGATGAACACGCCCTGGCCGAGGTAGACCTTGACCCACCGGTCGCTCGCGGTGAGGTCGGTCGCGTTGCGCGCCGCTTCCCGGACGGCCGCGGACACGTCGCCGAAGGCGGCGTCACCGGCCCACTTGAACGCGAACAGGCCCAGCACTGCCAGCAGCACGCCGAGCACGGCCGGGATCGCACCCCAACCCGGCAACGTCAGCGGCGGCTCCTGCTGCGGCGGAGGTGGCTGAACCGGATACGGCGGCTGCCCCTGCTGCGGATATCCCGGCGGCACCGGGTATTGCTGCGGCGGGTGCGGTTGTTGGCCCGGCTGCCAGCCGGGTTGCTGCTGCGGATAGCCCGGACCGGGTCCCCCATGAGTCATAGCTGCCAAATCTAGTCCCAGCCACCACCTCCGCGCGGGGAGGTCGCCGCGAGTCGCGCACGGCGGTCAAATGCGCGTGCCGAGGTCGGCCAGACCGGCGTGGACGATCTCGGCGAGGCGGCACGCGTAGCGGCCGGACGGATCGAGGTCCGGGTCGAAGACCGTGACGTCGGCGCCGCACGCCGATGGGGCGAGGACCCGGAGCAGCTCCACCAGCTCCTCCGGCGCCAGACCACCGGGAGCGGGGCTGTCCACGGCCGGCAGGTGGGTCGGGTCGAGCACGTCCACGTCGATGTGCAGCCAGTAACCGTCGAGCTCCGCCGACACCACGCCATCGCGGATCCGGGTGGCAGCAGCGGTGATGCCTTCGCCGCGGAGCTCGTCCACCGTCGTCGCGCGCATGTGGGACCGCACCTCGGCGAGGTGTTCGTCGTCCTCGCGGCAGCCGAGGTGGGTGGCGTCCTGCGGCAGGAACAACGGGCCGAGGGAATCGACGTCGGCCACTTCCGGCCAGTGCAGGCCGATCGCGGCGGCCAGGTCCTCCCCGGCGAGGCTGGCGCACTCGGCGCTGTTCCCGGGATGGCGGAAGTCGGTGTGGCCGTCGAGGTGCAGCAGGCCGAACCGGCCGAGGCGCTTGAGCCCGAGTCCCACGCCGGTGAGGATGCTGCAATCCCCGCCGATCACCAGCGGGCGGTGCTCACCGCTGATGACCTCGCAGATCCGGTCCGCGAGGCGGCGCGAATGCTCGATGATGGCGTCCTGGTTGCGCAGCCGCCCGGGTTCCGCGTCGTCGCGGTAGCGCCGCGGCAGCACCACGCCGTCATCGATCGCCCCTTCGTCGATGAACCGGGTGAACAGGCCCGCCTCGCGGAGTGCTTCCGGAGCTTTCGCGGCACCCGGCGTCGCACCGGGTTCCGGCGGTCTGAGGCCCAGGTTCGACGGAGCTGACAGCAGCGCGATCACGCAGCCGATCATCCCACTCCCCGGCGCGAGGAGCTCGTGGACGACGACTTCCCGAAGCGCCGGAAATGACGTTGCGGGGCGCAGTGCGACCGTGCCATGTTGGCCCGGTCGAACGGAGCGGCAGCGGGAGGGCGACTTGGCGTTCGTGGTCTACGGCACGGCTCTGACCTGTGCTTCTACATCAGGCGCGGACCGCGTTCTGACCTGACCCCGCGGGGCGTGCTGGGCCGACCGCACGGCGGTCGGCGAGTTCCGCGCGTCCGCAGCTGACGTCGAAGCACCTGTCCTGGTCCGCACGACGCGACCGCGTCACCGCTTCGACGGAGTTCCCATGTCGTCTTCTTCCCCGCGCACTCCCGAACCACGGGCCGGACTGCGGGAATGGCTGGGCCTGGCCGTGCTGGGCCTGCCCACCCTGCTCGTCGCCCTGGACATGAGCGTGCTGTACCTGGCTCTCCCGCACCTGGCCGCGGATCTGGGCGCCAGCAGTGCGGAACTGCTGTGGGTCACCGACATCTACAGCTTCGCGATCGCCGGATTCCTGCTCACCACAGGCGCGCTGGGCGACCGGATCGGCCACCGCAGGCTGCTCCTGATCGGTGCCACCGGATTCGGCTTCGTGTCCGTGCTGGCAGCGTTCGCGACGCACCCGGCCATGCTCATCGCCGCCCGAGCGCTCCTCGGCGCTGTCGCCGCAACCCTGATGCCGAGCACGCTGGCGCTGATCAGCACGATGTTCCGCGATCCCCGTCAACGCACGATCGCCATCGCCGGGTGGTCGAGCACCTTCATGGCCGGCGTCGCAATCGGACCGGTCATCGGCGGTGCTCTGCTGGAGTTCTTCTGGTGGGGCTCGGTGTTCCTACTGGCAGCGCCGGTTATGGTGCTGCTGCTTGTGCTAGGCCCGATTCTGCTGCCCGAGCAGCGCCCCGCCGCGGCCGGTCGCCTGGACCTGATCAGCGTCGGCCTGTCACTGGCAACCGCCCTTCCGCCCGCGTACGCGCTCAAGGAGCTGACCAGGGACGGCAGCGCCACGACGGCGGTGCTGGCCGTGCTGATCGGGTTGATCGCTGGAGCGCTTTTCGCGCGGCGCCAGCGGAAGTCGGCGGACCCGCTGTTCGACGTGCGGTTGTTCGCCGACCGCTCCTTCAGCACCGCGCTGATCGTCCTGCTCATCGGATCGGCGACGACGAGCGGGATCGCCATGTTCGCCGCCCAATACCTGCAACTCGCCGTCGGACTACCGCCGCTGCGAGCCGCAACGTGGCTGCTGCCTTCCACCGCAGCACTGATCACGAGCGCCATGCTGGCACCCGTGGCAGCACGTCTGGTCAGGCCCGGCTACGTCATCGGCGCCGGATTGCTGCTCTCCAGCGCCGGATTCGCGATCCTGGCTCAGGTCGGCAGCCCCACCGCGCTCGTCGCGCTGGTGGCGGGACTGGCCATCGCCCACTTCGGCAGCGGACCCGCCGACGTGCTCGGCACCGACCTGGCGATGGGCGCCGCCCCACCCGGCAAGGCCGGCTCGGCCGCCTCGATGTCGGAAACCACGACCGAACTCGGAGTAGCCGTCGGAACAGCCGTTTTCGGCACCCTCGGTGCCGTCGCCTACCGCAACGGGATGTCCGCAGCAGTTCCCGCGGGAATTCCGCCCGACCTGGCCGAACGCGCCGAGGACACGATGGCAGGCGCAACCACCGCAGCAGCACAACTTCCCAGGACTCCCGGCGTTGACCTGCTGGAACTCTCCCGCGAGGCCTACACCGGCGGTCTGAACGCGATCTCCACCGCCGCCGCGATCATCACAGCAGTCGCGGCCCTGGCCGTCATCGCGTTGCTGCGGAACCGGCGCGATTAGCGGCGCTGTCGCCGCAGATCATGGCGGTGTGGCCGGATTTCCACCGCACCACGCGAGAACGAAGACTTCTTCACATTTGTTGTTGAGCAAGACATCATGTGGAAGACGTGCTTACCAGTACGCGCTGCACACGAGGGAGCTGTCGCCATCATGACTTTCTCCTCACTCAACGCCGAACCGGGCATTTCCTCGGAGCTCGTCGACCTCGGTGCGATTTCGCTGCCGGAGTTGCGCAACCTCAAGGATTCGACGCTGCACCGCTCGTTGCGGCACGTGGTGCAGCAAACCGCGGACATCGGGGTCATCCCGTCACCTCCCGGCGAAGGCGGCGAACGGGTCGATTGACGCCGCGGTTCCCGCCGTGCTCGCGCAATTCGGTTCCGACCGCGATCCGCCGAAGGAGGGAGCCGTGCCCGTCGGCAGCGAGAACGCCCCGGAGGACTTCGCACTCCACCGCCTGTCGTGGCCGGACTTCGACGAACTCGCCCGCGCTGCCGGCGGGGCCCGCACGGTGCGCCAGTTCCGCCGCGCCGAACGCAGTCGGCGGCTGCTCCTGCTCCGCGGGTTGGTGGACGTGGTCGCCAAGGTTCCGGACCAGTGCGAACCGCTCCCCTCCCCGGAAGACGCCTGGGAGATCCTGGCCCGCGTCCAGGCACGAGCACCCCGGGTGCTCGACCGGATCCTCGCGCACCCCTACACCGGGAGCTGGGTCGGCTACACCACGCGCCTGTTCCACCACCAGACCACCGGCGTCTGCCCGCTGTGGGTGCACGTCGGACACGTGCACGCACTCGCCGCGGCAGCGGCGATCCACGCCGGGCTCCCGTTCCGGACCTCGGTCCCGGTCTGGGACGGCGGCGCCATCCTCCCGACCATCGGCATGGCCCGCCTCTCCGCGGACGAGCCGTTCTCGGTGGCCGACGTGCACAGCGACGGCGAGCGCGTCGAGATCCGCAGCGGATCCACCTGCGTGCGCCTGCCGAACGACCGCTCTGCGGAAGCCCCTGGGTGGTGGCCCCTGCGGCACGTGTCGGTCCGCACCCGCGGCCAGTCGTTCTCAGTCCACTTGGACGACATCGATCCCTATCGCGGCCTGCACGAACCAGTCCTGCCACAGCGGCTCAGCACCGGCGAGGTCGACACCTGGCGGGCCCTGATCACCGATGCCTGGCGCCTGATCACCGAGCACCTCCCCGAGATGGCCCCGGCGTTGCGCGCCGGTCTGGAGTCGCTGGTGCCGCGCCCCGCGGTGCCGTTCCGCATGCCGAGCGCATCCACCGGCGAAGCCTTCGGCAGCGCGATCGTCAGCCGTCCCGTCGACGGGTTCGAGCTCGCGGCCATGCTCGTCCACGAGTTCCAGCACATCCGGTTGGGCGGGCTGCTCCACTTCATCCGGTTGCGCGAGAAGGACCCGCGATTGCGCTTCCACACGCCGTGGCGGGACGATCCGCGCCCGCTCGCCGGCGTCCTGCAAGGCGTCTACGCGTTCTTCGGCGTGACGATGTTCTGGCGAGCACTGGCGCAGCGCGGCTCCGACCGGCGAGCCGCATTCGAGTTCGCGTACTGGCGCGCCGGGACCTGGGACACCCTCCAGGCCCTGCGGGACGATCCGGCCCTGACCACCGCGGGACACCGGTTCGTCGAGGGCATCGCCGCCGAACTCGGCCCCTGGCAGGACGAACCGGTGCCCGCCGACCTGGCGGAGCAGGCCGTCGCGCTCATCGCGGATCACCGCGCGGGCTGGCGGATCCGGCACGTCCGCCCCGATCCGGACACCGTCCGAGCGGTGTCGGAAGCCTGGCTGGCCGGTCGCCAGCGGCTGGCCGGAGTCCGCGTGGCCGACGGGCGAACGCCCACTCCCGTCTCGGACGGTTCCTGGTCCCAGGCGCGCCTCGACCTGGTCCGGCTCAGCTTCGTCGAATCAGCCGATTCCGCATCGTGGTCGGCAGTCCCCGATGCCACGCCGGCGGATCTGGCTTACGCGCGCGGTCAGCTCACCGAAGCCGCGCGCGGCTACCGGGCGGAGCTGGACGCGGACCCCGACCGCCCTGCCTCCTGGACCGGGCTGGGACTCGCGCTGTCCGGACTCGGCGCGCAAGCGCCCGCTCGAGCGCTGCTGACCTGTCCCGAGTTGGTTCGAGCGGTGCACCGACGGATTCGAACCGGCGCGGCGAACGCTGTCGCGCCGGACGAACTCGCCGACTGGATCGGGCGCTTCCTGCCCTGACCCGGCCTCCTCACAGCGGCATCGGGTCGATGTCGCAGTTGGCCCGGACGTTCTGCGCAGCAGCCACCACCGTCGGGTGCGCCTCCCCCAGCGCCCGTCGGTAGCGGGTCAGGACCTCGACGTGCTTGGCCTCCGCGATCTCGTTCTCACCCGCACTGCGCAGGTCCAGGGCGAGGTTGTGGTTCGCCGCGATGGTCGTGGGGTGTTCCGCACCGAACACGCCCTCCATGCGTTGCGCCGCCTCGGTGCCCAGTTCCAGGGCGGTCTCGAAATCTCCCAGCGCTGCCACATCGCTGGCCAGGTTGATCATCGCGATCAGCCCGTGCGGCTGGTCCGGGCCGAACTTCGCGCGGAACTGCTCGAAGGAGCGTTCGTCGAGCTGCCGGGCGCTGCTGACATCACCGAGCAGCCGCAGCGTCACCGCCAGGTCGATGGCGGCGGACAAGGTGTGCGGGTGGTTCTCCCCCAGGCTGCGGCGATACCGGTCGAAGGTGTCTTCGCCGAGCGCGCGCGCCGCCCTCAGCTCGCTGGCCTGCCGCAGGTCGATGGAGTGCGAGATCGCGCAGCCCAGGGTGCTCGGGTGATCGGCCCCGTAGCGGAACCGGTAGAACTCCAGCGCCTGCCCGGACAGCTCGAAAGCCGTCTGGTGGTCACCGTTCTTCCTGGCCGCGATGGCCAACCGGTGCTGGCGGTACAGGGTGATCGCCTTGTCCTCGCCGAAGAGCTTCCGGCAGCGTTCGAACAGCCGCTCCAGCTCGCCGTGCGCCCACGCGTAGTCACCCAGCTCCAGCCGGTCCAGGATGAGACCGCCCAGCGCGTTCAGCGCTTGCGGGCTGTCGACTCCCCGGACCTCGCCCTGCCGCCGGGCGGTTTCCTCGCCCAGATCCCGCGCCCGCTTGTAGTCCCCGAGCAGCCGCAGCGTGACCGCGAGGTCGTGCGCGGCGCCCAGCGTGACCGGGTCGTCCTGGCCGTACAGCGCCTTCGCCTTGCGGTAGACCTCTTCGTTCAGCTCGCGGGCCTGCAGGTACTCGCCCTTGGCCTTCAGGTCGAACGCGACGCTGAGCTCCGCGCCGAGCGTGTCCTCGCTGTTCTCGCCGGAGATCTGCCGGCGCAGTGCCAGCGTTCGCGCGTTGAGCTCGGCGGCTTCCTGGTAGCGGCCGAGGACGCACAGGTACGGCCCCAGCTTCCCGGCCACCTGGAGCAGTTGGGGGTCGGTTTCCTCCCACTTCTCCGACCACACTTCGAGCACCTGCTTGCCCAGTGCGGCAGCTTCGTTGTGGTCGCCCCAGGAGAACAGGTACTCCATGAGGTCGATGACCAGCTGGCGGACCCAGGGGTCGTCGCAGTTCAGCGCGTTCGACGCGGTCGCGTGCGGGAGGATCGCCTGGAACCGGGGCCACTGCACGGCGTCCGCCGGGTCGCCCGGGTCCATGTTCGCCAGCAGCAGGTGCGCGCCGTGGCGCATGTCCGCTCGGCGCTGCGGGGACATGCGGTCGCGCACGACCAGTTGGACCAGGCGGTGCAGCTGCAGGGTGTCGTTGCGGTGGTCGATCTTGGCCAGGCCGAACCGGTTGATGTCTCGGATGGCCCGGCCGAGCCGGAGCGGGTCGCGCAGCGCGGCGTCGAGCTCCGGCGCGATCGACGTGCCGCGCAGACCCGTGAACAGGCTGCGGGAGATCGGCTCCGGCGCGAAGAACGCGCACACCTGGAGCAGCTGGTGGGCTGCGGGGTTGCGCTCCTCCAGCTCTTCCAGCGAGACGTTCCACGCCGCTGCCAGCGACACCTCGTAGTCGTTGGGCGCCGACACGTCGAGGATCTCGGCCACCTTCTCGTCGAACACGCGGAGGTACTCGCTGACCGGCATCCCGGTCTCCGCCCGCCAGGCGGCTGCTTGCGCGATCGCCAGCGGCAGGTCACCGAGCTTCTCCGCGAGGGCGTCGGATTCCTCCTCGGTGATCTCCGGGCCGCGGCTGCGCAGCAACGCCTTGCTCTCGGACCTCTCGAACAGCGTGACCTCCAGGGGACGGGCCACTTCGGCCCAATCGGGGTTGCGCGAGGTGATGATGATGTCGCCCGGCCCGTTGGCGGGGAAGAACGGGCGCACGTCCTCCGGGCTCTCCGCCGCGTCGAACACCAGCAGCCAGCGGCGGATCGGATAGCCCCGGCGCAGCGCTTCGCGCACGGCGGGCACCGCGGTGTGCGCTTCCGAACTGCCCGGCAGCTGCAGCGCCTGGGCCAGTTCGGTCAGCCCGGCGCGGATCTGCGCAGGCTGACCGGCCTGCACCCACCACACCAGGTCGTAGTCCGCGAGGTGCCGGTAGATGTGCTCGACGGCGATCTGGGTCTTGCCGATCCCGCTCATGCCGTGCAGCGTCGAGGGCAGGATGGCGGTGGTGCCGCCGTCCTTGAGCCGGCCTTCCAGCTGCGCGAGGGGTTCCTCGCGGCCGGTGAAGATCGGGTTCCGCGGCGGCACGTCGCCCCAGATCGGCGGGACGTCGTCCGCGCGCCGCTCGCGGAGGATGCGAGCCACCACAGTGGACGGTGGGCTGGACGGGTCCTCCTCGGCGCCGACCGCGTCCGCACGGGGCTCGAACGGAACCACCCGCAACGTTTCCGGCGAGTCGGTCGACTGCTGCGGGGGATTCGCTGAACCAGTGCTCTGACCAGACATGTTTCCACTCGCCGTCGTTTCTGCGGGACTCACGGTTTCATCGGTCTCCGAGGTCGTGGAACTGAAGCGATCTTCCTCCGAAAGTGTGACTTGTCGAGCGGCGTCCTCCGGCTCGAGCAGTCGATCCATCTTCTTCGCGCGCGCGAGGTAAGGCCCGGACAGGGCGCGCATCACGGAGCGCTCGATCTCGAGACCTCCCTCCGGCGACGGCGGGAGATCCGGATCGGCGAGCGCATCGCGAACACGTCCGACACCGGCCACGCGGTCGCCGAACCCGGCGGCGACCAGGCGCAGCACGTGCGCGGTCTCCGAACGTCGCGCACCGCTGAGCAGGACTTCGCGGACCGGCTGGTCGAAGGCGAAGGTGGTGTTGTCCCAGCCTCCCGCAGCGGCTTCGTCGACGGGCCGCAGCAGGTCGCTGGTGAGCACCTCGGCCAGATCGTCCGGTCCGGATCCGGGCACCAGCTCGGTCTGGATCGCCCGCGCGACCGGCACGCTCACCGGGACCGCGGCCAGCAGCGTCGCGAGCCGGAAGGCCGGCGGCGAGGCCGTGCTCAGGAAGTTCATGACCCGCTGCCGAGGCGACCGGCCACGACCGCTGCCCGGAGCGGGCACCTCGTCCTCCCGGGGCTGCGGCTGGCGGTCACCGGCGAGCAGCACCACCGCGTCCGCGGACCGCCCGCGCTGCCCCGCGACCAGCTGCGCCCACCGGGAGAGCCACCGCGTTTCCAGCTCCAGCACCGGCACCGCGACCGCACCGGTCGGCGGACTCGGGTCGGGGTCCAGCCAGACGTCGGGCAGCTCCACCTGCCACTGCCGGTTCGGCGCCACCGCGCGCGGCGTCGTCAGCTTCGCGCGCTGCGCGTGCAATCCACCGCGTCGCCAGAGCCGCTGCGGCAGCAGGTGGGCGACCGCGACCGACATCGAATCGCCCCACTGCGCGAGCAACGGCGTGATGGAACCCCGCCGCCAACCGGCGCCGACGCCGTCGGTCAGGACCAGGACGACCCGCCGTCCGGACGGGTCGTTCAGCTCCGCCGGGCTGCGGACCGGGGCATCAGCCGTTCCCCCGCGCAACTGCGGTGCTTCGGAGGTGTCGAGCATCCGGCGCTGGATCGACCGGAAGGCGCCGAGTCGCTCCAGGGACTTGGTGAACGCGTCGATCTTCGCCCGCCACAGCGCCATCGACGGATTGGTGTCCACGACCAGCGTCAGGTCGAGCCAGCGCGTCGTGCCCGGTCGGGTCATCGGCAACCACAGCCCGTCCTCGACCGCGCGTTCCGCGGTCGCGTCCTCGTCGAGGAGTGCGTCCTCGTCGTGCGGCGACGACATCCTGCGCTTGAACGGCCGGAGCGCCCGGAAGACGTTCGGACCGCCAGCCGCGCGGCGCACCACCGGCGGCGACGAATCCCCCACGATCCCAACGGGTTCCGCCGATTCCGACGCCTGGACCGACGTGCCGATCGCGGGGACTGCGTCCTCCGGCTCCGGACCGGCGTCCTGCTCAGGATCCCGGGCATCGTTCGACGGGAGTTCGGATGGTTCCCGGTCGTCCTCGCCCGGCCGGTCGGATTCCTCGATGTCCTGCGGGGAATCCGCTCCACCTTCCTCGTCGGGTTTCCGCGGCGCGCCGTTACTCCGGTGCCGTCCCCACGCCGACTGGGTGGCGGCGGTCAGCCAGAGCGCGTCGGCGACTTCGGCCCACCCCAGGTCGCCCGTCCCGAGCGGAGACGCGGAGTCGTCCCGCCCCGCCGACCGGACCGGGCGGGCCTCCGCACTGCCATCCCCGCCGCGCACGTCACGTTACCGAGGTGAGTTGTCGCCACAGCGCGTCCCGCAACCGCGACCACGACTCGTCGTCGTCGCGGTAGGTTCCCGAAGTCACCAGGTACAGCGCGTCCAGCAGCTTGTCGGCGGGCAGTCCGCCACCATCGGCCCCGCGGTCGAGGAACTCCTGGATCATCCGCTGCCGCTGCTCGTCCCCGGTCCCGGTCAGGTGCGCGGCCACCATCGCGGCGAGCTGCTCCGCGTCCGGTTCCCGGATCGTCAACCGCAGGCAGCGGCGCAGGAATGCTTCCGGGAACTCCCGCTCGCCGTTGCTGGTGATCACCACGACCGGGAACGCGCGGCACCTCACCCGACCGTCGGCCACGGTGGCCGTGGTGCCCGGATCGTCGGCCAGCACGGTCACCTCCGGCGAGCGGTCCCGCATCCGCTCCAGCTCCGGGATGGTGAACTCGCCGTCCTCGAAGATGCTCAGCAGGTCGTTGGGGAGGTCCACCTCGCTCTTGTCGAGCTCGTCGATCAGCAGCACCCGGGGCAGCTCCGCCGGCAGGAACGCCGTGCCCAACGGGCCCAACCGCACGAACTCGCCCACCGGCGGTTCCGCGGTCGGCGGCTCGGCGTCGGCACCCCAGCGGACCATCGCCTGCCGCGTCGCGGCCGCTTGCGCCCGACCTATCGCGTCGTAGGCGTACAGACCGGATTTCAGCGTGGTGCGACTGGTGATCGGCCACCTGAGCACCCGCCCCAAGCCCAGTTCCCGCGCGATCCTGAAGGCCAGGCTGGACTTCCCGGTGCCGGGGCGACCGGTGACCAGCAGCGGGCGGCGCAAGTACAGCGCCGAGTTGACCATGTCGACCTCGTGCGGATCGACGTCCCGTTCGGACAGGTGCGATTCCGCGCCCAACCGGCGTTGGGCCTCGCCGTCGTCCGGCGGCGGCACGTACCGCTCGGGCACCGGGCCACCGCGGAAGTTCCGCCAGGGCGGCGGATCCGGGAGGAGATCGGTCAACCGGACGTCGCGCAGCGGCCGACCGGTGCCCCGGTAGATCCACCAGTCGGGCGTTCCGAATCCCGCCAACCGCTCTCGCGACGCGTCGCCGTTCGAACGCTCGTCGATGCTCATCCGCGGTGTCCCTCCCGGCCTAGCCCGCGAGCTCTTCGGGATTCACCAATCGAGCTGGATCATCCCACATGACCACCAGTTCTTGCACTACCTTGACGTCGAATCGCGCCGGTGAATCGAGGTGCGCGTCCCGCCGGACGGCCTGCGTCCGGGTCGGCAGCTCGCCCAAACCGCCTTCCTCCACCAGCCTTTCCACGATCTCCCGCACCCGTTCGGGCTCCGCGTCGGTGCGATGCCAGAACACCGCGGGCAATCCCGCCCGCAGCGCGGACATCAACTGATCACCCCGGCTGGGTTCGCGCGACGGCGCAGCGGCGAGCACGATCGCCGCGCATTGCGGTTGCTGCCCCAGCGCGGCCTCGATGGCGTGCGGGCTGTCCGGATTCGCAGTGCTGGCGTAGTGCACCTCCGCGCTCCGCGGATCTTCGCGCATCATCTGCCACCGCAGGTTCCACACCCGGTGCCAGTGGTCGGACATCATCCGCTCCAAAGAGCGCACCACGATCGGATAATCCATGCACAGCGGGCGCGGGATACCGGAGTCGTGCTCCTTGTGCCACTGGTGGACCGGCAGGTTCAGCAGCGCCCGCGGCAGCACGACCTCCAGCGCCACCGCGCCGGAATGCCCGCGCCACGCCCGCTCCGCCTCGACGACCAGTTCGTCGACGTGCCGCTCGATCTCGTGCACCCGGACCGTCCGGCTGCGCCCCCGCGCGGGTGGCCACTCCTCCGGATCGTCCTGCCGCCAGTGGGAGAGCACGAACAACTCGGGATCGATCCCGTCGTGCTGGATCACGATCATCAGGTGCAGCCGCGTGTCGGCGACGACCGGATCCGCGTGCGCCGCGCGGAATTCCGCGAGTTCGGCGTCGAGCTGGAGGCGCCGGGCCTGCGCGCTGCTCCAACCCTCCAGCTTGGTGCGCACCGCGCGGTCCCCGACCTGGCGCGCCAGGAGCTCGACGAACGCCAGCGCCGGCGGGAACCCGTCCGGGCCCGCGTTGACATCGGCCAAGTGCTCGAGGACGCCCCAGGGCGTCGAACCAGGCGGCGGCGGTGGAACACCCGGCCCCGCAGCTCGGTGCAGCAGCGTCGGCAGTTGCGAGACGACGAGCTCGTCGAGCGGATCGCGGAGTTCTTCCAGCACACCGGGCGGAAGCAGCTCGAGCACCTCTTCCGGTTCCGGTTCGGACACCCTGATCGCCGCCCCGAGCAGCCGCAACCACGCGACGGCGCTGGTTTCCTTCACCACCACCGAGATCTGCTGGAACGACTCGGGTTCGGCGGCCTCGTGCTGGATCACGTCCCGGAAGAACTCCTCCGAGGCGATCAGGGCCAGCGCGCTCCGCGTCTGCGCCAACCAGGCCTTCGCGTCAGGCGCGTCCAGGATGCGGGCCGCGAAGTTGATCGCCGGGCTGACCTTGCCGTTGGAGCTCAGCCGCACGTGCCCGGCGTGCAGCGCGACCCGCAGCTGCATGGCCGCCGCGTCGGAGTGCACCGCGTTGTGCCTGCGCAGGCCCGCGAGCAACCGGTGGCCCAGGTGGTCGGCCAACCGGACCTGGGGCACGTCGGGCGGCACCAGGATGATCTTCCCGTCCCCGCGGTCCTCCACGTCGCAGGAACCCCACTCGATGCCGGACTCGTCGAACGCCTGCTCCAGCAACTGGGTGAGGCTGCGGTGCACCGCGACCTGGTCGTGGAACGTCCGGCGGGCATCGGTGAAGCGCGCGACGTCCACCAGCACGACGCTCCGGTAGAGCGCCTCAGAGTAAAGCGGCATGAGACCCCCTCCCAGCACCGCGATACCCGCACGCCGCCCCGCCGCGGCCCGCCGTCGTCATCGGCGGGCTGACCCGGGACATCGCACCGCTGTCACCCGGCATCCCGGAGGTACTGTACGCGACACGCACCTCCCGAGTGACCCGTTCGATCTTCGTCCTGGTGACGGCTCCGAGCGCGGCCGTCCGCGCGAACGTGGGCGGGAAGCAGCGCGGACGCACCCGCTGCTTCCCGCCCACCGGGCGCTGTTCCCGCTGAACACCCCTCGGATCCAGCGGCCAAGAGCCTGTCGGCGTATGCCGTCCGCGCTTGTGGAAGCGGCGTCAGCCGCTTGGACCACCTGCGCGGGGTGACCACCGGCGGGTTCTGAGCGGTTTCCTGGCGAGGACGGCCCCTCCGCCGTGTATTGGACATACATCAGGAGGGGCACCCGCAGTCCAGGGAAGCGCTCAGGTTCCGCTAAGCGACCACCCGAGCAACGCAAACACCAACAAAGCTCTAAGTGCGCGCCCGCCCCCAGGCACTCACAACCGCCATGACGGCGGCCGCCATCACGCTGGCTAGAGCCACCCGGACCACGCCTTCCGGCTGGACCGAGATCAGCACGACGATCAGGGCCCACACCTGGATGACGGTGAACAGGGCGCTGCACAGCAGCATCGGCCGGTCCCACCACCGAACGGGGCGTTCCGGCGACACCGCGGTCCGCATGGGCATCGTCCCGGGAGCGCCTGCGCGAACTCGCTGCGGCGAACTGGTTTTCGTCATGTTCGTCAACCTCCTCCGAAAACGGGCGATGAATGACATGTACGGCACTCCGGCGCCGCGCAGTGCGTCACGTGACTCATTCGGCCCGATCAGGAGGCCAGTTGTTCGAGGGCGTCCAGGCGCAGGATCGTCACCCGGCGGCGGGCCGTCGCGATCAGGCGCTGGCGCCGCAGTTCGGCCAGTGCGCGCACGACCGACTCCCGGGACGCCGAGATCAGGCCGGCCATGCTCTTCTGCGTGATGGGGATGGCGATCATGACGGTCTCCCCCACCGCCACCCCGTAGCGCCCGGCGAGCTCGATGAGCAGGACGGCGAGCCGCTGCGCGACGGGTCGACC
>NZ_JBEOVY010000145.1:0-18044 GCF_040295745.1 Saccharopolyspora sp. NPDC002686 | reverse complement strand
AGAACGGCCGGGTGACCGAGCCGATCACGCCCACCGTCGCGGGCCCGCCGTCGACCAGCCAGCGCTCCGCGGGGGTTTCTGGCTCGTGGGTGGTTGGGGCTTTGCGGAGGGTGGTGGGTGTTGTCGCCTGGCGGCGTGTTGTTCTTCGGAACCTGTTGTGTTGACTGTTGTTTCGTGCTTTCGGGGTTGTGTTTTTCTTTGGTGGTTTGACTTTTCGATCGGTTTCATCGCTCGTTGAGCTCACGTGAAGACGGCTTTCGCAGGAGCTTGTTTTGGGAAAACCTTTGACAGGTTTGGGTTTGGGTGCAGTTGCCTCGCGCTTGAGATGGCCGCCTGCCCCCAGAAGCGACAGTGATCGCGCTCCGGGATTGGAGGCGCCGTTCTCCCGGCGCGAGAACCGCTGCGAGCGGGGTTTGATCACCTTATCGAGCTACCTTTATTTGGTCGAAACTGTGTTCGATCCATGGGACACTTGAGGCATGGCACCGCTGATGACGTCTACTGATGTTGGCGCCGACGCCTCTTTTGGCGCGGCGGCGACTTCGACTGCGCCTGCTGGGTTTGGCGTGGTTGTCGAGTCGCGTCCGGCGGTGGGGTGCTCCGATGCCGAGCTCGTTGCTGAGATCGCCGAGATCGAGCGGGCCGTTCGTGTTGCTCGGATGCGGCAGCTGCAGCTGATCGCCGAGGCCGAGCATCGGGGGTTGCCGTCGGAGCAGGGCGCGCGTTCGCCGCAGGTGTGGTTGCAGGGGTTGCTCCGCATTGACCTGTCCGAGGCGAAGACTCGTGTTGTCGTCGCTCGCGATGTTGAGCGGCAGACGAGCAGCTACGGCGAACCGCTTGCCGCCGATCTGCCCGCTACGGCCGATGCCCTCGAAGACGGGGCGATCGGGATCGAGCATGCGCGGGTGGTTTCTCGCTGCGTGCGCAGCATGCCCGAGCACGCGCGCGTGCATCACACCGCCGACATCGACGCACTCCTGGCCGACAACGCGCGTCGCATGTGTCCGCGTGATCTCGCCAAGCTCGCTGAGCGCATCAAGTACCTGCTGGACCAGGACGGGGCTTACCGCGACGAGGAAGCCCAGTACGAGGCGCGGGAACTGCACTACGTCACCGGGCGGGACGGCATGTTGGTCATCAAGGCGCGCCTCGACCGGGAAGCCGGCGCGAAGTTCGTGGAAGCCATCCGGCCGCTGTCAGCGCCTCGTCCCGAAGCGGACGGCGAGAAGGATCCGCGTGATGCCGGGCAGCGCAATGCCGATGGGCTCGCTGCGATGGTCGATCTCGTGCTGGACTCCGAGCAGATGCCGCGCACCGGGGGTCAGCGTCCGCACCTGAACATCACCGTCGACTTCGACGACCTCAAGCGGGGACTGCTGCTGGGTGACGAGGGCATGCCCGGCACTCTGCAGGCCACCGAGCAGTCCATCACCGCGGAGAACGTCCGTCGCATCGCCTGCGACTGCGAGGTCCTGCCCGTCGTTCTCGGGGGCGACAGCCTCCCGCTGGACGTCGGAACGGCCCAGCGGACGGCGCCCACGCACATCCGGGCGGCGTTGTTGCAACGTGATGGAGTGTGCGCGTTCCCGGGGTGCGACCGTCCGCCTGGGACACCGCAAGCGCACCACGTCACGCACTGGATCGACGGAGGGCCCACCACCGTCGACAACATGATCATGCTGTGCGGGCACCACCACCGCATCATCCACAGTCAGCAGTGGCGGATCGCGTTGCACAGCGGGCGGCCCGTGTTCACACCACGGTCCGATGTGGACCCTTCGCGAACACCGAGGCCAGGCGGCAGAGCACTGCCCGCCGCCTACCGCGACACCCTCCGGGATCTCATCCCTGCGCCCAGGGACCCGGAGGGCATCGCGTGACGCGCTTTTCCGCTCAGCGCGGCTGCTGGCCGTATCCGGAGAACAGCTCCGCGCAGCGGGCCAACTCCTCCTCGCTGAGCAGGCTCGGGTCACCAACTCGCGTTGCGGTCAGCCACAACTCGCACAGCCACTCCAGCTGGCGGGCTCGGTTGTAGGCCTTCGGCAAGGAATCCGCGATGGTGACCGTGCCGTGGTTGCGCAGGATGCAGCCGGTGCGATCCGCCAAGGCCTTCGACATCGACTCCGCCAAGGCGTCCGAGCCGAACGTCGCGTAATCCGCCACCCGCACCGGGCCGCCGAAATCCGCCAGCTGGTAGTGCACCGCCGGAACCTCGTTGCGCAGCAACGACAACGCCGTCGCGTGCAGCGAATGCGTGTGCACCACCGCACCCGCGTCGTGCTCCCGGTACGCCGTCAGGTGCATCGGCAGCTCCGAGGTGGGCTTGAGCTCGCCCTCGACCACCACACCATCCAGGTTCACCACCGGGATGTCCGCCACCTGGAGATCGTCGTAATCGACACCCGACGGCGTCACCGCCACCAGATCACCGCAGCGCACCGACACGTTGCCGGACGTGCCCACCACCAGCCGGTCCGCCGTCATGCGCTGGGCGATGGCGATGACCTCGCTCCGTTGCGCGGCCAGTCGCGAACTGCTCACTTCACACCTTCGTTCAACACGAGACGCCAGGAACTTCCGACGCCGCCGACTCGTAACCGCTGATCGCCGCCACCTTCTCAGCCGACGCCGACGACTCGTCGAAGTGGTAGCCCAGCCACTCCCCCGCCAGCTTGCGGGCCAGCTCCAAACCGACCACCCGCTGGCCGAAGCACAGCACCTGGGCGTTGTTGCTCAGGATCGAGCGCTCCACCGAGTAGCTGTCGTGCGCGGTGACCGCGCGGATGCCCGGCACCTTGTTCGCGCTGATGGCCACGCCCAGACCGGTGCCGCACACCAGCAGCGCGCGATCCGCCTTGCCCTCGGCGACCAGACGCGCGGCGTTGACCGCCACGTGCGGGTAAGCCGTGTGCTCGTCGGAGCCCACGCCCACGTCCACCACATCGGCCACGCGCGGGTCGTTCTCCAAGTCCTTCTTCAACGCGTCCTTGTACTGCAGCCCCGCGTCGTCGGAACCGACCACGATGCGCAGCGGCGCCTGCTCAGTCACTTCTCCTCGTCCTTCCTGTCACCGGCGAGCACCTCGCCGATCCGGGTGAGCGCGAGCGCCAACGACGTCGCACCGGGATCCGGCGTTCCGACGCTGCGCTCCGCCAGCGGTCGAGCACGACCAGTGCGGGGGCGCAGGTCCGCGGTCTTCGCCGCAGCCTCCGTGGCGACCTCCGCCGCGCGGGCCCAGGCCTCGCGGCCGCTCGCACCGCCGTCGACCTCGCGGCGCAACGCCTCCACGAACGGCACCATCGCGTCGACCAGCGTCTTGTCGCCGAGCTCCGCACGACCCAGCCGCTGCACGGAAGCCAACGCCGCCGACGCACCGGAAGTCAGATCGCCCGGCAGTGCCGCGCGGTGGTCCGGCAGCATGTCGCCGAACGACCGCAGCGCCGCGCCCCACAGGACGCCCGAGGTGCCACCGGCCTTCGCCGCCCAGGCGTCACCGGCATCGACCAGCACCGCCGCCGGGCCGACGCCCTTCGCCGCCGCTTCCTCCGCAGCCGCGATCGCCGCCGCGCTGCCGCGCGTCATGCCCCTGCCGTGGTCGCCGTCGCCGGCGATCGCGTCGAGACGGCCCAGCTCCTCTTCCTCGTCGTGCAGCAGATCCGCGATCGCGCGGAGTGCCTTCACCACGGTCGCCGAGGTCGCCTGGCCTTCCGCCGGGGCCACCACGGTCACCTTCTCCGGCAGCTCCGGCAGCTCCTCGTCCTCGACCTCCGCGTCCGCGGCGGCGATCTCGACGTTGCCCTTGCGGTACGCCGGCGAATCCGCCGGGGCCTGCCACAGCCGCTCCAGCTCGTCGTCCAGCCAGGTCAGGGTCAGCGAACAACCCGCCATGTCCAGGCTGGTCACCAGCTCGCCGACCTCAGGCGCGACGACCTCGATCCCGGCCTCGGCCAGCAAGCGGGACACGGTGCCCCACACCACGAACAGCTCTTCGTACTTGGTGGCGCCCAGACCGTTCAGGATCGCCGTCACCCGACGGGATCCGGTCTCCGGAGCCTCCGCGAGCAGACCGTCGACCAGGATCTTCGCCAGCTCCGAGGCCGACGGCAGCTCCCGCTCCGAGACGCCCGGCTCGCCGTGGATACCCAGCCCGAGGCCCATCCGGCCCTCCGGCACCTCGAACAGCGGGTGGTCCTGGCCCGGCAGCGTGCAGCCGTCGAAGGCCACGCCCAGGCTGCGGGTGCGCGCGTTGGCGTGCTCGGCGACCCGGATGACCTCGTCGAAGTCGTAGCCCTCCTCGGCCGCCGCGGAAGCGACCTTGAAAACCACGAAGTCACCGACCACGCCGCGGCGCTTGTTCTGCTCCGCCGCCGGAGCGCTGGCCACGTCATCGGTGACCACCACGTTGTGCGCCCGGATCCCTTCGCGCTCCAACCGCTCCACGGCCAGACCGAAGTTCATGTTGTCCCCGGCGTAGTTGCCGAAGGAGAACACCACCCCGGCACCGCGGTCCACCGCGCGGCCGACCGAGTACGCGTCATCGGCCGACGGCGAGGTGAAGATGTTGCCGATGACCGAACCGTCGGCGAAGCCCGGCCCGACCACGCCGCAGAACGCCGGGTAATGCCCAGATCCGCCACCGGTGACCACGGCGACCTTGCCCCGCCGCGGCCGCTTGGCCCGCACCACACCGCCCGGCACCTGCCGGACGTAGGAAGGGTGCGCGGCCACGAAACCGGTCACCATGTCCTCGGTGAACGTCGCCGGGTCGTCGTACAAGCGCGTCATCGCACTTCTCCTCAAGCAGCAGTCAGGAGCTCGCGCCCCAGTGCGGGCGGGCGCGGTCGATCGAAACCAGGTACTCGCGGTAGCCGCGTTCGTAGAACTCCACCGCGTTCGGGTGCGGCTGCACGGTACGCCGCCCCTGGGCCCACAGCTCGCGGTCCACCGGCTCGCCCAGCGAATCCCACGCGGTCATGGCCGCGCCGCGCGCGCCCACACCTTCCTCGTAGGGCACGTGCAGCGGACGGCCGAGCACGTCGGCGAAGATCTGGCTCCACGCCGCCGAACGCGCCCCACCACCGCAGGCCGAGACCTCACCGGTCAGACCGGCGGATTCCAGGTTGTGCCGGGCCGCGTAGGCCACCGCCTCGCACATCGCCCGGACCAGGTCCGCCTGCGCGGTGTCCAGCGACAGCCCGGTGAACTGGCCGCGCGCGTGCGGGGCCACGAACGGCGCCCGCTCGCCCGAGGTGGACAGGAACGACAGCGCCGAAACACCGCCGGCACCGGGCTTGCTGCTGGCGAGCAACGTCTCCAGCTGGTCCACCCCGGCGCCCACCATGGCCAGCACCCAGTCCAGGTTGGCGGTGCCGACCATCGCCGGCATCACCCGCAGGTAGCGCTGCTCCAGCGGGGTCGCCAGCCACATGCCCGCGGCCTCGCCGTGCGGGTCGATGGCGACGTCGTCGCGCAGCACCTGGCAACCCAGCGTCGTGCCGATCACCAGGCTGCCGTCACCGACGTTGCTGACGCCGGAACCGAACGCGCAGGCGGGCAGGTCGAACGGCCCCGCCGACACCGGAAGTCCCGCAGGCAGACCGAGTTCCTTGGCCGCCTTGCCGTCCAGCGCGAACAGCTTGTTGCGCGGTGCGGGCTCGGCCAGCAGCCGCCGGTGCTCGGCGATCCCGCACGCCTCCAGCGCGGCCTGCGAGTAGGCGCGCTCCTTCACGTCCAGGAACGGCAGCGAAGCATCGGAGGCGTCCACGGTGATCTCACCGGTGAAGCGCTGCACGATCGCGTCGACGCAGTAACCGGCGACGGCGGCCCGCTCCAGGCGCTCCGGGGCGTGCTCGGCGAGGTGCGCCAGCAGCGGCCCCGCCGAACCGGGGAACATCCCCGACCCGGTGAGCTCGAAGACCTTCCGCTGCACACCGGATTCGCCCCAGCTGTCCAGGACACCGGCCGCGCGGGCGTCCAGCCACGAGATCGCTGGGCCGACCTGCTGGCCCTGGTGGTCGCGCAACCAGAGGCCGTCGCCCTGGCCGGTGATGGCCAGCGCTTCGACCACTTCGCCGGTGCTCTCGGCAACCGCAGCGACCTCGCGCACCACGCGGACCACCGAGCCGATGACCTCGTCGAGGTCCTGCTCGACCCGGCCGCCGGGCAGCCGGTTGAGGGTGCTGCGCATGCTGTGCGTGACCAGGGCGGTTCCGTTGCGGTTGAGCAGCGACGCCTTGGTCACGGACGTTCCGACGTCAACCCCGATGATCATGGCTGCAGGCCCTCGAACTTCGCCAGCACGTCCGGGTTGGCCACGAAGCGCGGGCGCTTGCCCTCGAGGTACAGCGCGACCTCGCCGGCCACGATCTGCGCGGCGCGGTGCGCGGTCTGGCGGGTGGCACCGGCCAGGTGCGGGGTGGTGATGACGTTCGGCGCGTCGAACAGCGGCCAGTCGCGGGGCGGCGGCTCGATGTCGTAGACGTCGACGGCCAGCGCGCCGAGCCGACCGGACTTCAGCAGCTCCGGCAGCGGCGCGTAGTCCAGCAGGCCACCGCGCGCGGAGTTGATCAGCACCGCGCCTTCCGGCAGCAGTTTGAGGTTGTCGGCGTTGAGCAGGTTCTTGGTCTCCGGGGTCAGCCGCGCGTGCAGGCTGACCACCGAGCTGCGGCGCAGCAGGTCGTCGAGCTCGACCAGCTCGACGCCGTCGCGCGCGGCGTCCTCGGTCTTGACGAACGGGTCGGAGACCAGCACGTGCGAGCCGAAGGCCTTGAGCACGCGGGCCACGATCTTGCCGATCGCGCCGTAGCCGACGAGACCGACGGTGGCGCCCTCGAGCTCGATGCCGGCGTTCTCGTAGGCGTAGTAGTCACCGCGCCAGTTGCCCGACTTCAGCTCCGCGTCGGAACCGGGGATGCGGCGCAGCGCGGCGAGGGTCAGCCCGACCGCGAACTCGGCGGCCGCGGCGGCGTTGCGGCCCGGCGCGTAGCTGACGATCACACCGTTGTCGGTGGCGGCCTGCAGGTCGACGTTCACCGGCCCGCCGCGGCAGACGCCGACGAACTTCAGGTTCGGGGCGGCGGCCAGCACGTCGGAGGTGAACGGCGCCATCTGGGTGGCCACGATCTCCGCGTCGCCCAGCGCGTCGAGCAGCTGCTGCTCGGTTCCGCTGGCCTCGAGCACGTTGCCGACCGGGCCGAACGGCTCCACCGGCCACGGCAGCTTCAGGGTGCTGAACTGCAGGTCGTGCGCACCCGCGCTGTCGCGGAGGGCGCCGACGAACACCTCGGGGGCGACGAAGTGGTCGCCTGCGGCCAGAACGCTGGTCATGGAGGACTCCTTTGTCACAAAGGCTGTCTTGCTGCGCTGCCCCGATTCTGCGTGATCAGAACCGTTCTACCTGCCCAGGAGCGGGGCGGCGCGGACGGGAGGAACGGGGGGTCAGCTGCCGACCGGCTCCGGCAGCGAGCCCACCAGGCGCTGCCGGACGTCGTCGAGGTCCGAGGCGACGTAGCTGGCACCGGCCAGCGCGTCCTCGGCCGGGGGGTAGTCGGCGTTGGGGATGGCCACCACGGTCATCCCGGCGGCCGCGGCCGCGCGCAGGCCGTTGCTGGAGTCCTCGACCGCCAGGCACTGCTTCGGGTCCTGGCCGAGCTTCTCGGCGGCCGCCAGGTAGACGTCCGGGCTGGGCTTGCCCTTGGGCACCTCGGCGCTGGACACCGTGGCGCTGAAGTGCTTGACCAGGCCGTGGCGGTCCAGCACGGCGTCGATCAGGCGGCGCGGCGCGGAGGAGGCGAGCGCGATCGGGGCGCGGGCAGCGGACTCCTCGACCATCCGGGCCGAACCCGGCAGCAGCTCGATCTCACCGCCGTCGAGCGCGGCGATCATGTCGTCGACCACGATCTTCTCGGTGGCCTCGGCGGATTCGGTCGCCTCGGCGAACTCGGCGAGGAACGCCGACCACTCGGGGGCGCTCATGCCCTGGACCTGCCGGGTCTGCGCCACCGTCCAGGTCTTGCCGCGAGCGGCGGCGAACTTGGCCCACATCCGCTCCCAGAGGTGTTCGCTCTCGACCAGGACGCCGTCCATGTCGAACACGACCGCGCGGTGGACGCCGTTCGGCCCCTCGGACTGGGTCATCTCAAACCTCCCGCCAAACACTGGTACGGCTCAAATTAACATGATCAACGTTAATTGTCACCCTTTGATTGATAGTTCGGCGTCACCTCCCGAACAGGCCCCCGCGCGGGGCAAGATGACCGCATGGCGTCCGCACCGAAGAAGCAGTCCCCCCGAATCCTGCGGCAGCAGAAGATCATCGACCACGTGGTCGCGCAGGGTTTCGCGAGCGCCGCGGAGCTGTCCGAGCTGACCGGGGTCAGCCTGATGACCGTGCACCGCGACCTCGACGACCTGGTCACCCGAGGCCTGCTGCGCAAGTACCACGGCGGGGTCTCCGCCCAACCGTCCACGGTGTTCGAGAGCAGCTCGGACTTCCGCCTGCACACCCACACCGCGGAGAAGGAAGCCCTGGCCAGGGACGCGCTGCAGTTCATCACCCCCGGCATGTCGGTGATGCTGGACGACTCGACCACCGCGCTCGCGCTGGCCAGGCTGCTGCCCGACGTCGGCCCGCTGACCGTGGTCAGCAACTACCGGCAGGTGCAGGAGACGCTGCGCGACGTGCCCGACATCCGGCTGATCGGCCTGGGCGGCGAGTACTCCCGCACCCACGACTCCTACCTGGGCCTGCCCTGCCAGGAGATGATCAACGCCTTCTCGGTGGACATCGTGTTCCTGTCCACCTCGGCGATGAACGCGCGGCTCACCTTCCACCAGGAGCAGGAGATCGTGCTGGTCAAGCGGGCGATGCTGGCCAGCGCCACGACCAAGGTGCTGATGATGGACGCCAGCAAGGTGGCCCGCTCGGCGCTGCACCAGTTCGCCCCGGTCAGCGCCTTCGACCACGTCCTGCTGGCCGGCGAGCTGGACTCCGCGCTGGTCGAGGAGATGCGCGAGCAGACCGACGTCCGGCTCGCCCCCGTGGAGTGATCGACTGCGCCGCCCGCCCGGAGCCGCGGTAGATATCGTTTAAATTAACGTCTTGCGCGTTAATATGAACGAGGTGCATGATAGCCAGCACTCGTAGACCGGCCCGCTGTGAGCGTGCGCCGAGAACTTCCACTCCTTGGAGACAGTGATGTCCCAACAGACCGCAGCGGAGGCCGAGGCGAACCGCCCGGCCAGCAGACTCGACCGCATCGGCATTCCCAAGCCCCTGTTCTGGGGCTTCGTCGCCGTGCTGATCTTCATGATCGGCGACGGCGTGGAGACCACCTTCCTCTCGGACTACCTCCAGCAGCCCGAGGGCGGCGGACTGCCCGGGTCGACTGCCGCTTTCGCCACGGTCACCATCTACGGCGTCGCGGCGATGATCGCCTCCTGGTTCTCCGGGACGCTTTCCGCGATCTGGGGCCCGCGCCGGGTGATGTGGCTCGGTGGCGCCTGGTGGGTCGTGTTCGAGCTGCTGTTCCTGTTCGTGGCGCTGCCCTCGCACAACGGAACGCTGATCGTCGCCACCTACGGCCTCCGCGGCTTCGCCTACCCGCTGTTCGCCTTCGCGTTCCTGGTGTGGGTGCAGATCGCCAGCCCGGTCAAGATGCGCGGCTCGGTCGCCGGCTGGTTCTGGTTCGCCTTCACCGGTGGTCTGCCGACCCTGGGCGCGGCGCTGGCCGCGGTCGCGATGGGCGTCTTCGGCTTGGACCAGCACGGCACCCTGGTGCTGTCGCTGGTCGTGGTCACCGCCGGTGTGCTCATCGGTAGCTTCGCGGTCCGCGAGAAGCACGGCCTGCTGCCGATCGCCGACGAGACCGTCGAGAACCCGCGCAGCCTCAAGCGGCTGGCCGAGGGCGTCGACATCCTGTGGCGCGACCGCCGCACCCTGGCCGGTGGCCTGATCCGCATCGTCAACACCGCGCCGCAGTACGGCTTCTTCGCGATGTTCCCGTTCGTGCTGGGTCCGGCCACGCCGGGCGGCGGATTCCTCACCTCCTCGGAGGTGGCGACCCTCGCCTCGATCAGCTACGGCGCCAACATCGCCGCGAACCTGTTCTTCGGGGTCTTCGCCGACCGCTTCGGCTGGCGGCGCACGATCACCTGGTTCGGCTGCGTGGGCTGCGCCATCGCGACCCCGCTCTGGTACTTCACCGCGGTGAGCACCCAGAGCTTCGCGGTGACGGCGACCTTCGGCGTCGTCTACGGCATCCTGCTGGCCGGGTTCGTCCCGCTGTCGGCGCTGATGCCGTCGATGGTCTCCCCCAAGGACAAGGGCGCGGCCCTGGCCATCCTGAACCTCGGTGCCGGTGGCGCCGCGTTCGTCGGCCCGGTCGTGGTCACCATCCTGTTCCCGCTGGTCGGCGGCGGTGGTGTGGCGATCGCCTTCAGCGTGCTCTACATCCTGGTGGCGCTGCTGAGCCTGAAGGTCAAGGACCCGTCCGACCCGGGCGAGGCTCGCAAGCTGAGCGCGGCGGCGCAGACCGTTCCCGCGGCCTGATCGCACTGATCGATGAGCCCGCGTCCCCTTCGGGGGGCGCGGGCTCACGTGCATCCGGCCGTCGTCGCCCAGCGCGGCCACGAAACGGCCGTCCGGGGTGAAGGACGGATCACCGACTGCCGGTCCGAGCACGGCAGTCCGGGTCTCGTCGAAGACCTCGACGAAACCATCGGCGTTGCGGGCCGCGAGGACCGGCGGATTCCCCGCCGCCAACGCCGGGTCGGAAGTGGCCGAGGCCTCGACCCGGCGGACCACGGCCCACCCGGCTTGCTCCCCCAGCACCACCAGATCCCCGGTCCCCACCTCGCGAAACGCGGCGAACGCGAACTGCCCGCGCGCCACCGCTACCGCCCCGGCCGGGCGGTGCGCCGACGGCGACGAGACCAGCTCCGCCTGCCCGGACGCGGTCAGCCTCCAATGCAGCAATCCCACGTCCGCCGCAGCCAGCACGTGCACTTCCCCTGCCCCCGTCACGAGCACCGAGACGCCGTCGCGGACACCGGTCCCACCGAGATCGGTCCACGCCGGTGCGTCGGCGAAGCGGATGCTCACCCCACCCGAGGGATTCTTCGCAGCGACCACGGTTCGACCGCCGGGAACAGCAGCGGCTGCCGGTGCCCCGACGTGCGTCACCTGCTCGCCTGCACGCGGCGCACCTAGCGCGCGCCACGGATTCCCCTTCTCCCGCAGGAAGATCTCGCCGGTGTAGCGGTCCTGCGCGACGACCGTGCCCGCGTCCACGAGAACCGCCGAACGCGGTACGAATCCCGGGGTGGCCACCACCGACTCCGCAGATCCGGATCCCTCGATCAACCGGTCACCGCGCACGAAGACGTGCACTTCCCGACCGCTGCTGTCGGTCGCGATCCAGTTCGGGCCCCACGGCCAGCGCTGCCTCATGCTCCGCAGCCACGTCGTGTACGGCTCGTCGAGGCTGACCACCGGGTCGTGCCGGGCGTAGTGCTCGAAGATCGCCCGCTTGTCCGCCACGACCTCCGGCGGCAGGTTCGGCGGCGCATCGGCGATGTCGTAGTCGCGGTAGTGCACGAGATGCGCTTGGAGCGCGGCGCTGCGCATCGCGGTCTCGGCGAATCGCGCGGTCATCACGTGGTCCGGGTGGTTGTGGTGCTCTCCCCACTGCGGCTGGTTCCGGGGATCGGGTTCGGGATCGTGGGTGCGGACGATGGTGGGCTCGACCTGCCGGAGGAGATCGGCCAGCAGCCCGATGATCGAGGCCCGGTCGTGCTCCACCACCGCCACCGGAGAGCCGTCCGGCCGCAGCGTGGCGACCCGAGCGGTCGGGTCCCGCCAAAGCCGGGTGAGCGCGTGCTTGCCACCGGTGGCCTGCGGATCGTTGTCGTCGGGCAAGTTCAGGAAGATCAACCGGATTCCCGGCCGGGCGCGCAACGCGTGCATCTCGACTTCCCCACCGCCGATCCGGAGCGCAGTGACCCGCCAGTCGTCGACGACCCCTGCCATGGCCGCGAACGCGGCACGGGTCCCGGCGCGACGATTCGCGGCGTACTGCGCGGCCGGCTGCACGTCGCTCTCGCCCGCCGTCAGGAACACCGTCGTCACCTCGGCCCCGGAACGCACCGACACCGCCAGATCCGGGTTCATGAACAGGATGTCGTCGTCCGGGTGCGCCACGACCTGCATGTGCGAGCGCTGCGGATCGGCAGCGACCGGCGCGGCGAGCACCAGGAGAAGCGCCACCACGACGAGGACCACCGCTCTCATCGCCCCCACCTCCGTGCCAGCGGTGGCGCGGAAAGCACCGCGGCCAGCGCCGCTCCGGCGCAGATCAGCACGACGTACCAGGCGAAACCGGATGGGCTCCAGGACAGCACGAGCACGCCGCTGGAAGCGTTCGGGACGTTCACCCGGAGCAGCCCGGCACCGGTCTGCCCGACCGGAACCGGACGACCGTCCACCTCGGCGCGATAACCGGGCCAGGCGAGGCGTGCGAACACCAGCTCCGACCGCTCCCCCGCACCTGCGAAGCGCACGGTCTCCCGGGTCTGCCCCTGCGCCACGTCATCGAGCACCCGCACATCGCGCGCCGAGCTCACCCGACCGTTCGGCCACGGGACGGGCGCGTTCCGGCTGAGCACGACGACTTCGGGGTCCCGTCGTGCGACGCGCCACCCGTCAGGCGGCACCGAAACCTCGCGCAACCGGCGCTGCACCACGACGTGCTCGACGCGCAGCTGGTCGGCCAACCGGTCCGGTCCCCACAGCCGGTCGTAGGCGCGCGGACAAGTGGCGCCGAAGTAGCCCAGGCAGAGCTCGGTGTGCAGTGCGTCGTACCCGATTCCCGTGTAGGACACCAGATTCGCCGTGCCGGCCGCCGCCGGCATGTTGCCGAACAGCAGTTGCGACCACGCCTGCCGCGATGCGATCTGCTCGGGTGGAACCAAGCCGCGATCGGCGACCTGCACCACGGTGCCGTCACCGAACGGGGCGAAATGCGCGCGCAATTCCCGCACATCTGCGGGGAAGTTGTACGCCGCGACATCGCGATTGGCCGGAAACCACGCCATTTGCAGCGCCAGCACGCACACCGTGCCCAAGTGCAGCACCGCGACGAGCATCCGAGTGCGCAACGCCAGCAGGAGCAGGCCACCGACCACGACCAGGGACACCAGGTGCTTCGGCGCCTGCGCAGGCCACGCGGCGACCGCCAGGTACCCGCCGACCAGCAACGATGCAGCGGAACAGGCCAACCGCACCTTGAACCGGTCGGTGCGCAGACCTCGGGACAGCAGAACGGCGAGCAGGACGGCGACGGCCAGGTGCAGCACCACGACGTTGCGCAGCGGCCAGCGGAACATCCACAGGTTCGACGGCCCCAGGCAGAGCAGGAAGTAGCAGCCCGCGAGCACGACAGCGCAGCTCCGCCACCGGACGGCGCGCCAATCCAGCCATGCCAGCAACGGGACCGCGAACCAGGCGAAGTAGGTCGCGGGCACCGACATCCGGAACGTGCCGAACGTGGAGATCTGCGGGAGGAAGGAAGGCAGGCTCGCGTTGAGCAGATCACCGATGCCCGGCACCAGCTGGCCGATGTTGAAGAACTCGTACCCGGACCGCCACCCCACCGCCGACGCCGCCAGCACCGGGCCGTAGACCAGCGGCAACGCGGCGCCCACCGCCACGCCGAGCAGCACCAGCCGCAACCGGTCCCCGGCTCGCTCGACCAGCAGCCCGGCGAACACCAGGCACAGCGCCAGCACGCTGTAGGGGTCACCGGCCGAGACGCAGAGGAAGCACAGCAGCCAGGCCATCGCCGGTGGCACCCGGTCGGTGCGCAGCGCCCACCACGCCCACGGCAACCAGGCGAAGCCCATGAGCCCGCCCGCCCACGAACTGGCCTGGAAGAACAGCACGAACCCCGACACCGGCAGCGCTGCGCCGAGCACCGAGGCGATCCCCCGCGTCGCACCGTGGCTCCGGCACAGCACGAAGGTGCCGACACCGAGGACGACGAGGAACTGCGTCTTCACCACCGCGGCCGCGACCGCGAGATCACCGATCCACACCACCAGCAGGAAGTCCAGCAGGTGCACCGGGTTCCAAATCCCGAACAGCGCCTCGGCGGCCAGGTTCCCGCCCATCCACGAGTCGAGGTCCAGCGCCAGCGGCCACTCACCGGCCAGCAGCCGCTCCCCCAACCGGTGCCACATCGGCAGGAACTGCGCCGCGCTGTCGTCCCAGAAGTAGAACGACGGGTTCACCAGCAGCGGGATCTGGCTCAGCACCGCGACCAACGCGCCAACCCCGGCAGCCGCGGGCCAGTCGCCGAAACCCGCACCACCGCCGGAAGCCGGCCCGCGCCGCGCGGTCAGCACCGCACGGCTGGCGAAGAACGTCGCAGGCAGCACTGCGGCACCCCCGACGAACGGCGCCAGCACCGGGTCGACGCCCACCGCGACCGCAACGGCCACCGCCACCGTGCTCAACCCGATGAGCACCAGGTTCGCCAGCGGGAACAGCACGAAGGTGCGGGCCCCGACCGGGACCCCGAAGGTGAACCGGCAGTTGAGCAGGTAGGAGCACAGCGTGGCCACCGCGGTCGCGACCACGTGCGCCAGCAAGTACGGCACCAGCGCGAACAGGGTGAAGTAGACCGCGCAGTGCACGGTCGTGTTCGCCCCGCCGACCAGCGCGAACCGCCCGAGCTGCGTCCCGCACCGCATCACGACACCAGCTCAGCGGGGCGCAACCGGCGCGCCACGACGTCCGCGCCCAGTTCCGGGCTGCGCTCCTTGATCAGGTAGTGCGGCCGGCACTTGGTCTCGAAGTAGCTCCGCCCCAGGTACTCCCCGAGCACCCCGAGGAAGCACAGCTGCAGGCCGCCCATTCCGGCCAGCCCGACCAGCAGCGCTTCGTCCACCGGCAGCACTGAACCGTCCACAATGGTCTCGAAAGCCGCGCGCACCACCCACGCGGCCGACGCGAGCACCACCAGCGCACCCAGGTAGATCGACATCCGCAGCGGTTTGGCGTTGAACGAGGTCAGCCCGTCGATGCCGTGCTCGAGCAGCGCGCCGAACGTCCACTTCGACCGACCATCGCGCCTCGGCACGCCCCGGAAGGACACGTAGGCGGTGTCGAAACCGATCCAGGAGAACAGCCCCTTGGAGAACCGGTGGTGCTCGGGCAACGACAGCACCGCGTCCGCCGCGCGCCGCGACAGCACCCGGAAATCACCCGCACCGTCCAGCAACCGGACCCCGGCGAAGCGACGAACCGCCCGGTAGTACGCCCTGGCCAGCGTCGACCGCCAACGCCGCTCCCCGCTCCTGCTCCGGCGGGCGACGACCTGGTCGTAACCGGAGTCCAGCAGCGGCAGCATCCGGCGCAGCAGCTCGGGCGGGTGCTGCAGGTCGGCGTCCAGCAGCGCGATGCGATCGCCGCGCGCGTGCCGCAATCCGCACAGCATCGCCGATTCTTTCCCGAAGTTGCGGCTCAGCGACACGTAGCGGAAACGCGGGTTCGCCGCCGCCAGCCGACGGGCCTCGCGCAGCGTCCGGTCGGTGCTGCCGTCGTCGACCAGGATCACCTCGTAATCCCGGACGCCTTCCGACAGCGCTGCGACCAGCGCGTCGTGGAACCGTTGCAGTCCGAGCTCCTCGTTGAAGCACGGCACCACCATCGACAGGTACATGGCAGGTCTCATCCGTCTCGGCGGCCCCGGTCGAACACCGGAAGCCGCTGCGGTCCTTGAAGATTCGCCTCGAAGGTAGGTTCGGCGCCGGACCGCACCCCCGCCCGACACACCGACGAATAATCCGTCCGCGTGGCAGATCGGAACCTGCTCGCACCGCAGCGGTCCGCGAATGGCAGGCTGGATCCATGTCGTCCGCGTCATTCCCCCGCCGCAGCGCCCGGACTCAGGGCTTCACCCTCGGCGCTCCCCGGAACTTCACCGCCACCGGCGATGGTGCGACGGTGCTGTTCCTCCGCTCGGCCAGCGGCACCGATCCCCGCAACTCCCTGTGGGCGCTGGACACCGCGACCGGTCAGGAGCGAGTGCTGGCCGATCCGGCGGCGCTGCAGGAGAACGACGAAGTCACCCCCGAGGAGCAGGCCCGCCGCGAACGCGCGCGGGAACGCGCGGGCGGCATCACCGGCTACGCGGCCGACCGCGAGGGGAGCTCGGTCGTCTTCATGTTGTCCGGTCGGCTCTTCCACACCGCCGTCGCGACGGGCGAGACCCGCGAGCTCCCGGTGCGCCGGCCCGTCGCCGACCCCCGCCTGGACCCCGACGGCCGACGCGTGTCCTACGTGTCCGGTGGTGCGCTGCGCGTGATCGATGTGGACGGTTCCGGTGACCGCGCGCTGGTCGAACCCGACGGCGCGAACATCACCTGGGGCGCAGCGGAATTCATCGCCGCCGAGGAGATGGGCCGCTTCCGCGGCTACTGGTGGGCGCCCGACGGCTCGCGGCTGCTGGCGGCCCGGGTGGACGAATCCCCGGTGCGGAACTGGTACCTCGGCGACCCGAACGACCCGGCGCGCGAACCGACCCCGATGCGCTACCCGGCGGCCGGGACCGCGAACGCCGAGGTGTCCCTGGCGCTGGTCGACCTCGACGGCGACCGCATCCCGGTCGAGTGGGACCGCGAGGCGTTCCCCTACTTGGTCACCGCGCACTGGTCGCAGCACGGCAGCCCGCTGATCGCCGTGCAGACCCGCGACCAGCGCACCCAGCTGGTCCTCTCGGTCGACCCGAGCACCGGCCGCACCACCGAGGTGCACCGCGACACCGACCCGCACTGGGTGGAGATCAAGCCGGGCTGGCCCGCCTGGACCCCGGACGGTCGCCTGGTGCGCATCAGCGCCGAGGAGGGCGCGTACCGGCTCGTCGTCGGCGACCGGCCGTGGACGTCGGCACCGCTGCAGGTTCGCAGCATCGTGGACATCGCCGACGACGGCATCGTGGTCTCCGCCTCCGAGCAGGACCCGACGCAGGTGCACCTCTACCGGGTCACCGAAGCCGGCGCCGAAGCGCTGACCACCGAGCCCGGCGTGCACGTCGGCACCCGCTCCGGCGAGGTGCTGGTGGTCGCCAGCTCCACGCTCGGCGAACCGGGCACCCGCGTGCGCGTGCGGCGCAACGGTCAGGAGATCGCCGAGATCGCCAGCCGCGCCGAGGCCCACGGCATGGACCTCAACGTCGAGCTGCTGCGCCTCGGCGACCGCGAGCTGTGCAGCGCGCTGCTGCTGCCCAACGGCTACCAGCCCTCGGACGGTCCGCTGCCGGTGCTGCTGGACCCCTACGGCGGCCCGCACTCGCAGCGGGTGCTGTCCCGCCAGCAGGGCTTCCTGACCTCGCAGTGGTTCGCCGACCAGGGCTTCGCGGTGCTGGTCACCGACGGCCGGGGCATGGCCGGTCGCGGACCGGACTGGGACCGCGCCATCGCCGGTGACCTGGCCAACCCGCCGCTGCAGGACCAGGTCGACGCGCTGCACGCGGCGGCCGAGCAGCACCCGGAGCTGGACCTCGACCGGGTGGCCATCCGCGGCTGGTCGTTCGGCGGCTACCTCTCGGCCCTGGCCGTGCTGCGCCGCCCGGACGTCTTCCACGCCGCGGTGGTCGGCGCCGGAGTGGTCGACTGGCGCCTGTACGACACCCACTACACCGAGCGATACCTCGGCGACCCGAACGAAGCACCGGAGGTCTACGAGGCGAACTCGCTGCTCGCGGACGCCCCGAAGCTGGACCGCCCGATGCTGATCGTGCACGGCACGGTGGACGACAACGTGGTCCTGGCCCACGCCCTGCGCCTGTCTGCGGCCCTCACCGCAGCGGCCCGACCGCACACGGTCCTGCCGCTGCCGGGCGTCAGCCACATGCCCACCGACGAGACGACCAGCGAGAACCTCCTGCTCCTGCAGGTCGACTTCCTCCGCAAGTCGCTCGCACGCTAATGCGGTCGTGGGGGGTCAGCGGAGGAACGGAGCCCCCCCCCAAGGACCAAGACATGAC
>NZ_JBEOVY010000144.1:0-18089 GCF_040295745.1 Saccharopolyspora sp. NPDC002686 | reverse complement strand
GGAACTCCGCAGAGGCAAGGGCCCTCATTCCCCCGGACGAGGGTCCTGCCGCGGACAGGACCTTGGTCCCGTCGACGCTGCGCATCACCGGTCACGATCGCGATGCCCGCGCTGGTGCCCAGCAGCGATGCCCCCGCGTCGAGCAGCGCCACGGCCTGCTCAGCGGTCTTGATCCCACCAGACGCCTTGACCTGCACCCCCGGCCGGACGCGTTCGGCCAGGTAGGCGATGCTGTCCGGGTTGGCGATCTCGACCGCGCCGCTGCTGGCGTTCTTCAGGTACGCCGCGCCGGCGTCCATCGCCAGCTGCACCGCGCGCTCCCGCTCGGCCGGGGTGAACTTCGGCAGCTCCAGCATGACCTTGACCGGGATCCCGGCGGCCTCCACCACGGCGGCGATGTCGTCGCGGAACTCCTGCTCCATGCCGCTGCGCAGCCACCCCACCTGCACGCCCATGTCGAGCTGGTCGGCGCCGGCCTCGGCGATCGCCCGCGCCTCGGCGGCCTTGCCCGCGGTGGTCATCGAGCCGACGGTGGGGAAGTCCAGCGCGCTGGCGACCTTCACGCCGCTGCCGCGCAGCCGCTCGGCGACCAGCGGAACCCAGGAGGCGGGGACCATCGCGGCGTTGAAGCCGTACTGCACCGACTCCTCGCAGTGCCGGACCAGGTCTTCGCGGGTCAGGCCGATCTCGATGGCGGTGTGCTGGATGAACGGGGCGAGCGAGGCCGGTTCGGCGGCCGAGTATGCGGACACGTCGATCACCTTTCTTCGAGGTCTTCGGGGTGGGGGAGGCCGGGGACCACTTCGTGGTGGGCCACGGCGAAAGCTCCGGCAGCGGCCGCGTACCGGGCCGCGCGGCGCAGGTCCCAGCCGCGGCACCAGGCCACGGCGAACGCGGCGTTGAACGCGTCGCCGGCGCCGGTGGTGTCCACGACCTGCGTGGCCGGAACCGGTGCGATGTGCGCGCGTTCGACGCCGTCCTCGACGTGCGCGCCGTCGGTGCCGCAGGTCAGCACGATCTTCGCGGTGAACCGCTGGCGCAGCGCGTCCAGCAGGACGTCGGGGTCGGTGGTGTCCAGCCCGGTCAGCACCTGAGCTTCGGTCAGGTTCGGGGTGAGGACGTCGACCAGCGCCGCGACGTCCTGCGGCAGGTCGCGGGCGGGAGCCGGGTTGAACAGGGTCGGCGTGCCGCGCTCGGCAGCGGTGCGCAGCGCGGCGGCGACGGTGTCGGCGGGGATCTCGTTGCAGACCATCAGCAGGTCCGCGGCCGCGATGACCTCGGCGAATCCGGCGACGTGCGCCGGGGTCAGCAGGTCGAGCGCGCCGGGCGCGACGATGATCCGGTTCTCCCCGTCCTGCTCGACCAGGATCACGCCGGTCATGGTCGGAGCGTCCACAGTGGCCACTGCGCCGGCGTCCACGCCTTCGCGTCGCCAGAGCTCGCGGCCCTGCGCGCCGAGCACGTCGTCGCCGACCGCGGTCAGCAGCGAGACCTCGGCGCCGAGCCGGGCCGCGCCGATGGCCTGGTTGGAGCCCTTGCCGCCAGGTCCGAGTGAGAAAGCGGCGTCGCCCAGCGTCTCGCCGCGGTCCGGGATCCGGTCGGCCCGCATCGTCATGCCCGTGCCGTAGCTGCCCACGACAGCGATCCGCATGGCACCTCCCTGAATGTACAACAGTGTACATATATGTCATATGCGACGGTTCAAACAACCGCGCAGGAGTCCCCGATTGACGTGCTATCTGGGTAGACCTACAGTACGTGCGGTTCCGTCGAGTGAACAAATCAATGAACATAGGCCTTCGCGCAGGAGACGTCATGCCCGAATCCACCCCGCTGGTGATCGACACCGACACGGCGCAGGACGATTGCATCGCCCTGCTCGCGGGCCTGCTCGACCCGCTCGCCGACCTGCGCGCCGTGACGATGGTGGCGGGCAACGTCGACTTCGACCACCAGGTCCGCAACGCCCACCTGACCTGCAACGTCGCCGGCCGGCTGGGCGAGGTGCCGATCCACCTGGGCTGCCGCCGCCCGATGGTGCGCCCGTGGGAGAGCGCGGAGAACGTGCACGGCGACGGCGCGGGCGGCCTGACGATGGACCTGACCGGCTGCGCCCCGGAAGCCGAGCACGCGGTGGACGCGCTGATCCGGCTGGCCGCGGACAACCCCGGCGAGCTGTCGATCGTCGCGATCGGCCCGCTGACCAACATCGCGACCGCGGTGGTCAAGGACCCGGACTTCGTCCGCAACGTCAAGACCCTCTACGTGATGGGCGGTTCCAACAACGCCCGCGGCAACATCACCGCGGCGGCGGAGTTCAACTTCTACGTGGACCCCGAGGCGGCCAAGACGGTGTTCGCGGCGGGCTTCGAGATCGTCGTGGTCCCGTGGGCCCCGCTGACCCTCGACCAGGCGGTGTTCGACCAGCCGAAGCTGGACGAGATCGCGGCCCTGGGCACCCCGCTGGGCGACTTCTTCACCAAGGTCTGCGCGGCGACCCTGGAATTCGACCGCAGCGTCGGCATCGACGGCACCACCCACCCCGACTCGCTGACCGCCGCGGTCCTGCTGCACCCGGAGCTGGTCACCCGCAGCGCCCGCTACCACGTGGACGTCGAAACGGCAGGTGAGCTGACCCGCGGCTATGCGGCGATGTCCTGGGGCGTGCACGGCCTGGAGCCGAACGCGACGGTGATCGAGGAGATCGACGCCCCGGCGTTCTACGCCTACATCAAGAACCTCCTGGCCACCCAGACCACCGTGTCCCGGGAGATGGCGTGACCACGACTGCTTCCCGGCGCACCGACGTGCGCCCGCCCCTGGTGCTGACGGCCCTGCTGGTGGCGGTGGCCAGCTTCCAGATGAACGCGACGATGCTGTCGCCGGCCATCGACGACATGGCCAAGTCGCTGAACACGGACGTGGGCACCATCGGCCTGAGCGCCACGGTGTTCCTGTTCGTGGCGGGCTTGGCGGGTGTGGTCCTGCCCCGCTACAGCGACATCATCGGCCGCCGCCGGGTCCTGTTCGGCTCGATCGCGGTGATGGCGACCGGCAGCCTGATCGCAACCCTGGCCCCGAACGTCGAGGTCCTGATGGCCGGCCGAGCCCTCCAAGGAGCCTGCGGCGCAACGATCTCCCTCGGCATCCTGACCCTCCGCGACATCCTCGAGACCAAGCAGTTCGGCCGCTACCTGGGAATCCTGACGGCGGTGAACAGCGGGGTGGCCGGCGTGGACACCCTCCTCGGCGGAGTCATCACGGACACGATCGGCTTCCGCGGCATCTTCGGCCTCACCTTCGTCCTGGAGGTGATCGCGGTGGCGATGATCGCGACCTGGGTCCCGGACTCGACCCCCACGGGCACCCGCATGGACTGGCGCGGAGCAGCGGTGATCTGCCTGGCCCTGTTGGGCATCAACGCCTGGCTGACCCTCGGCCCGACGATGGGCTGGTTCGCGACCTGGCCGCTGGTGTGCCTGGTGGTGGGTGTGGCTCTGCTCCCGCTGTTCTGGCTGGTGGAGCGAAACCAGGCGGACCCATTGCTCCCACTCCGAGCCCTGCGGAGCAGAGGAGTCTGGGGCCTCCTCCTGACGACGTTCTGCACGATGGCGTCGATCTTCGCGGTCCTGACCTTCGTCTACCCAACCCTGGCCCAAAACGCCACGGCAGGCTTCGCCTACGACGGAACAATGACGGCCCTGATGTTCCTGATGCCGTACGCGTTGGCGGGCTGGATCCTGGCGCCCCTGGCCGGCACCCTGGCACCGAAGATCGGCTACCGAAACATGCTCCGCATCGGCCTAGTGGGCAACCTAGCGCTGATCGCGTTGACGATCTTCGCGGTGAACTCCCCCTGGCTCCTGTTCCTCCTGGTAGCCCTGATGGGAGTGTCGTACGCGGCCTGCGCAGCAACGGCGTTGAACGGCATGGGAGTCATCTACGCTCCCACGGAGTCCCCAGGAATCCTCCCAGGCCTAAACGCAACAATGTTCAACCTCGGAGCCTCAGTAGGAATCGGAGTCCTGTCCGGCCTGGTATCCAAAGGCACCCCCGACGGAGCCACCGACCCAGCAGGCTTCACAACAGCATTGATCGCAGCCACCATCATCTCCGCAGCAGCCCTCCTCGCCTCCTTCGTCCTCCCCGGCAAGGCCGGTTCGGCAGAGAAGGTCTGAGCGATTGATCGAAAAATCGACGCCAGTCCAACCGCCGGGATGACGTGGCCCTGGCATGCGGCACGGTAGACGTCGCCGGGCTGGAGCAATTCCACCCGTTTGGGGTGTTCGCTCTTTAGGGTGAGCCCATGGGGCTTCGCGATTTGACCAGGGACGCCGTCATCGCCGCGATGGCGGAACACGATGAGCTGGGGCAGCGGAAATTCTGCCGGAAGTACGACGCCAAGCCTTCGAAGGAACTGGCGATCGTCGAAGGTCGGAATCTCTACGACGTCGCCCCGATCGTCGCGGGTGCGCACCAAATCGCCACTGGATCCCCGGTCGACCTGAAGCAGCTCACGACGGGGGAGGCGAGGATCACCGAGCTGATGAGCTCCTTCGGTCTGACGGCCGTCCAACCGACGGTGGCCAGGGCGTTGGTCGAGGCCGTCAACTTCGGGGAGGTCACCGGGGTCGAAGAAGGCCGAGTTTTCGCGGGTCGGCGGGAGTTGTACGACGCTGACGTTCACCGGGCGCTGCAAGACGGGATCGTGGGCACCAAGGACCGAGGCGCGGAGTCCATCGTCCTTTCCGGAGGTTACGAGGATGACGAGGACCACGGCACGGTCATCATCTACACCGGCCGCGGCGGGCAAGACAACAAAGGGCGGCAAATCGACCACCAGACCTTCGAAGACACGAAGAACGCTGCCCTGCGCACCAGCATGTTCACCGGTGAACCAGTACGGGTGATCCGCGGGAGCAAGGCAGAGGGCTACCGGTACGACGGGCTGTTCAACGTAGTGGAGGCGTGGCTCGGAGAGGGAGTTCGCGGGTACCGAATTTGCCGCTACCGCTTGGAGAAGTGCGGCAGCGGCTCATCGGCGGCGGACCTCGAGACGCCGGTGGTGGGACAACAACTGCCAAAGGGAAATGAAAACCCTGGGCGGCGCGTCATCAAGCAGCAGCGGATCGTTCGATCGACCCGAGTTGCGGAAGGCGTCAAGAGGATCCACGACTACCGGTGCCAGGTCTGCGCTGTGCGATTGGAGATCGGGTCCTACGCCTATGCAGAAGGCGCGCACATCAAGCCGCTGGGAACTCCGCACAACGGACCGGACGTCCCGGAGAACATCCTGTGCCTCTGCGCGAACTGCCACGTCCTCTTCGACAAGGGCGCGATCCTGATCGCGGATGACCTGACAGTTTCCCGCAGCGGGGAAGATGTCCAACTGCGCGTCGACGACAGCCACCGGATCGATGGCGAGTACCTCGCATACCACCGGTCGATACACGCCTGATCGACTGCCGGTTTCCCGCCACCACTGGCCGGCGCGGTGACGTTGAGGTAGAGGCAGTCCTCGGAGAAGGTGTCGCGTGGCAGCTGGGCGGAGCTCTGCACGCAGGCCGGTGACGGGTTCGTCGCGTCCCGCTCGCCGCTCCAGGGGGCGGCTGGTCGCGGGTCCTGCCAGCGGAGCTCGCCGACCGGTGCGGCGGCGTACGGGATCCCTTGGAACTTGCGGACGTCGTCGGCTTCGGACCCTTGCAGCGCGCCGCCTTCGGTCCGCACCACAGTGCCGTCGGATTCGGCGCCGGGTGCTTCGGCGCAGGCGCTGACCGTCAGCAGACCGGCCAGCGCCAGCGGTTGGAACCACTTCCCGACTCGCATCGGAGCTCCCCTCTCGTTCGAGATCAGGAAAGCTACGACCGGGCGGGGAGCGGGCACATCGAACTTCGGTCGATGCGCGGTAGCCGACGTGCGGAGGTGCCGGATACCGATGTCTAGGCGGGGTTCCGGCCGGTGAGGGCGAGGAGCCGGTCCAGCGCGGGCGCCGACTCCGGGACCGCCACTGCCGCGCCGAACACGCCCAGCTGGCGGCCCTGGTCCGCCGTCTCGGCTGCGACTCCGCGGGCGTAGTCGAGGAGGGCTTCGTCGAGCGCCAGGTCTTGGCCGGTCGCCTTCGCCAGGTCCCAGGTGTGCACGGCGAACTCGAGCACGACCATCCCGCCGACCAGCGAAGCCGGGAGTTCGGTCGGACCGCCCATGTGCGTCGTCCCGGTCCACGCGCCGGGTGTGCTCCAGGCCCGCGCTGTGCGGTCCAGCTGCTGGGCGACGGCCTGCTGCCAGTCGCCTTCGGTGAGGTCCACGTCCGCTTCGGCGGCAGCGGGCGGCGGGACGGCTTCCTTGCGGGCACCGGCTTCCAGGGATGGACCCCAGAACAGCAGGTGGTTCAGCAGGTCGCGCACGGTGTACTCGGTGCACGGCGTGGGCGCGGTGAGCTGGCCGGGCTCGATGCCTGCGACGACCCCGGCCAGGGCCGATGCTGCGCTGCTCAGGTGTTGTGCTTCGGACATGGCTCGCAGCCAACCACCGCTGGACGGCGGTGTCTTGAAGGAACGCGACATACACTCCGTCCGTGGCCAGGGACGTGCGGGAACTCGGTGGCGCGTGGCGGGATTTCCAGCGGCACTCCTTCCCCGAGCCGTCGCCGGACCTGGCCCGGTACGTG
The DNA here is from genome assembly GCF_040295745.1 of Saccharopolyspora sp. NPDC002686. NCBI lineage: Bacteria > Bacillati > Actinomycetota > Actinomycetes > Pseudonocardiales > Pseudonocardiaceae > Saccharopolyspora > Saccharopolyspora sp. NPDC002686. The sequence continues at coordinate 11,422 of NZ_JBEOVY010000144.1, read as the reverse complement.
GCGCGCTACTGGGTCGTGTCCTGGGACTACCCCGAGCCGTACCGGCAGCTGATCGTGCCTTACCCGAACGTGCACCTGACGTTCCAGGACGGCCGCGCGACGATCACCGGCGTCTCCAGCGGGCACCAGGTCAGGGTGTTGTCGGGGCGCAGCAGCGTGCTCGGCGTGGCGTTCCGGCCCGGCTGCTTCCGCCCGTTCCTGCGCGCACCGGTTTCGACGATCACCGACCGCACGATCGACGCCCGCGAGGTCTTCGGCCCGGCATTGACGGCACCTGACGTCCCAGCCGTCGAGCAGCTCCTGCGAGCCCACGCACCCGAACCGGATCCGAGAGCGGAACAGGCGGCGGACATCGTCGCGATGATCGCCGCGAAACCCGAGATCACCAGGGTCGATGCGCTGGCGCGGGAGTTCGGCACGAGCATCCGGCAGCTGCAGCGCTTGTTCGCGGAGCACGTGGGCATCGGCCCGAAGTGGGTGATCCGCCGCTACCGCCTGCACGAGGTCACCGAGCGGATGGCGAGAGGTGCGGAGCTGGACTGGGCGTCGGTGGCGGCCGAACTCGGCTACGCCGACCAAGCCCACCTCACCAGGGACTTCAAATCCCTCTTCGGCGAACCCCCGACCCACCACGCCCAGCGCTACTGACGCATCTCCGCTGCCAGCTGGTCGAAGGGCATCCCGTCGGCCAGTCGATCGAGAGTGCCCGTCATGTGCGGACATTCGCGCGCTGGGTGCTCCGCCGGGCACTTGAGCGCATGGGCGAGGAAGTCCTTGGCGCCCTGAGCCCGCTCGATCAGCTCCTCCAGCTCGGTGATCTGCTCGCCGACGACGGCGCGCCACTCGCTGCTCGACTCGTCCAGCACCGCTGCGGCCGTGTCGAGCCGGATCCCCAGCTTCAGCGCGATCTGGAGGAACGCCAGCCGGCGCATCTCCGGCCTGCCGTAGACCCGAGTTCCCCGCACCCGCCCCGCCGGCCGCACGAGACCGCGCTCCTCGTAGTAGCGCAGCGTCGACGTCCGCACGCCGAGGCGCTCAGCGGCTTCGCCGATCGGGATCAGGTCCATGCCCCCATTTGACTTCAACCCGACTTGAAGCGGAAGGCTGGACGCATGGGAACCGTGAAGCCCTGGTCCAGGAGCGAGCCGACCCGGTCGCCGTTCGCGTTGCCGAGCGGTCTGGGCGGGTGGTTCGCCGGTCGCATCATGTTGTGGTTGAACGAGCAGCAGGACGTGGTGGACCTGCTCGACGTCCGGCCCGGCGAGGTGGTGCTGGAGGTCGGCTACGGACCCGGCGGGCTGATCCGCAGGCTCCGGCGGACGTCGGCGAAGCGGATCTGCGGTGTCGATCCCTCGCAGCAGATGTGCGACCTCGTCCGGCGCCGGGCAGATGAGCGGATCGAGGTGCGAACGGGAACAGCCGAGCGGACGGGTTTCCGCGACGCGGAGTTCGACTGCGCGGTCTCGGTGAACAACGTGGCCATCTGGCCGAACCTGGAACGGGGCCTGGACGAACTCCGCCGCGTGACCCGACCGGGCGGCCGACTCCTGATCGCCTGGCACGGCGGAACGCACCCGAACCGCATCGCCCGCAGCCAAGCCCTCCGGGAAGACCAGCTCACCCGGATCGAACAGGAACTCGGCAAGCGATTCACTACCACCGCCCGCCACGAACTGACCAGCCTCACCGCCTGGCTGGCTCGCTGAGACGCTCGTGAGCACTTTCTGGTGCTATAGCCCCACAAACCACTCACGGGTGTCAGGTCAAGGTTGCGGAGGCGATGGCTGCGGCGATCGCGAGGAGGAGCGCGCTGATGATGAGCAGGCTCGCCGTGCGCAGCAGCTTGAACTTCTTCGCTCCGACCTGCGCGACGACGAGCAGGCGCTCGCGATGCCAACGCTGCGGATCGTCCGCGATGCGCGTGAAGTGGCGCAGCAGTTCGGCGTCGGTCATCGATTCGTAGGTGGTGAAACCGCTCCGCCGCAGCCGAGGCCGCACGCTCGACAGCAGGAGCAGCAAGGCGAGCGCGAGCAGCGTCAACGCGGCCCAGAACAGCAGAACTGCCGCGAGCGGTGCGGCGGCACGGGGCAGCACTGCGATCCCGACGGCGAGGATGGGGCTGAACACCGCGAGCAGGGTGCTGGTCTTGGTCTCGGTACGAGCCAGCGCCGCGTCGCCACGGCTCAGCTCGTCCTGGAGGAGTCTTTCCACCGTTTCCGAATCGACCGTCGCATCGACCTCGGGTTCGCTCATACCGGAATCATGGCGCACCGAAGCCCGTTCTCGACGGGCTTTCGCACCGGCCGCTGCGTCACCCGGGCAGGATTCCGACGGCGGCGTAGCTGTTGGTCCGGGCTGCCGCGTCGGGGGCGACGGGGGTGTCCGGGCGCCATTCGGGGAGCAGGACCAGGCCCGGGTCGACGAGTTCGTAGCCGGTGAGCAGCTCGGCGATCTGCTCCGGGGTGCGCAGGGTGCCGGGGGTGGAGGTGCGGTTGTAGACCGCGTGGCCGCCGGAGAGCTGGTCGTCGGTGAAGGTCACCGGGGACAGGTGGGACAGCGCCAGGTAGCTGCCCGGTGCGCAGGCCGCGCGGTAGCGGCTCACGATGTCCGCCGGGCGGTCGTCGTCGCTCACGAAGTGCAGGATCGCGATGGCCAGCAGGCCGACCGGCTTGGTGAAGTCCAGCAGTTCGGCGACGCCCGGAGCGCTCAGCACGGCTTCGGGGTCGCGGATGTCGGCCTGGGTGACGGTGACCTGCGGAGTGCTGCCGAGCAGTGCTCGGGCGTGCGCGACCGCGACCGGTTCGCGATCCACGTAGGCCACTTTCGCGGCGGGGTTCGCGGCGTGGGCGATCTCGTGCACGTTGCCGACGGTCGGGATGCCCGACCCGAGGTCGAGGAACTGGTCGATGCCCTGCTCGACCATGAACCGCACCGCGCGCCCGAGGAACCCGCGGTTGGCGGCGGCCCACTCCCGGCCGGTGGGCACGATCGCGAGGAACTTCTCGGCGGCCTCCCGATCGGCCGCGAAGTTCGCGTCGCCACCGAGGTAGTAGTCGTACATCCGCGCCGCGTTGGGCGATTCGATGTCCACCGCGCCGTGGATGTCCGCCATCGCCGCCAACCGGGGATCGCCCTTGTCACCAGTCACAGCGGAATGATTGCCGAGCCCCCGAAGGCGAAGCAACCCCCGCAGCGCTGGGGTGAGGGAGCCAGTGCTCGGTCAGCGGGTTGGTTGTTCGCAGGCCTGTTTCAGGGATGCGGCCTCCGTCTCGACGAACCGCCGGATGCGGCCGGACACCAGGGGCGTCAGCAGCCGGGCGAGACCGCCGGTGAAGTCGATCCGCAGCTGCACCGCGCTGCCCCCGTCGGTGGCCCGGATCCAGTGCGAGGCGACCATCCGCCCGCCAGCGAAGCGAGTGGCCCAGCAGAACGACGAGCCCGGCTCGACTTCGACCACGTCCCACACGGCGGCGGCAACCCCCGGCTGCTTGACCCGGAACCGGTGCCCGACCCGAAGCTCCCCGTCCAACGCCTCGACCGAGCTGACGGTCGGTGTCCACCCGGGCCAGCCGGGCACATCGGCCAGCACGGTCCACACCTCGGTCGGCGGCGCGGAGATCGTCACGGTGGTCTCATGTCGCATGTCCACCCTCCTCGCGCACACCGTACTGCCGATCACCGCGCACGATCCGGAAAACGACAGGATGCGGGGGCCCAGTCCAGGACCGGGCCCCCGCATCGGGCTCGTGGAGGTCCCGCTACAGCCCGCAGGAACCGCGGTCGAGGCGGAAGAACCTGGCGTTGACCCAGCGGCACAGCCAGATCCCGACCATGACGCCCGCGATCGTGACCAGCGCGGGCAGGTATCCGCTGGCGACCTGGATGATCGGGATCGCCGGGCAGCCACCCGAGATCGCCCAGCCGGTGCCGAACAGCACCGCCCCGGGGATCACGCCACCGTGGATGCGCCCCGGCGTGCGGCGGACACCCACCACGGCGAAGACCACCACGATGATCGCCACGGCCCCGGCGAAGGCGTACAGCATGCGCGGGTCCTGGAAGGTGAACATGCGGTTCAGCTCGGCGTAGTCGCCGAATCCGATGTTGGTGACGACGTAACCGAGGGCCAACCCGGTGATGATGTTGGCGACGAGCACTGCGCCCCTAGTGCGCATCAGATCACCTTCCACAGCAGGAACGACACGGCAACGGCGGTGCCGAAGAAGACAGCGGTCGCGACGAGGCTGACCGGGCGCAGCCGGCCGCAGCCGCTGAGCCCGTGCCCGGAGCTGCAGCCTCCGGCCAGACGAGTGCCGAAGCCGACGAGGATGCCTCCGACGAACAGCACGCCGACCATGACGTACGGATCGTTGGTGACGAGCTGGCGGAAACCTGCGCCCATGTCGTAGCGGACCTGGAACCGGCCCGCGTTGACGGCCGCGACGTATCCGCCGATGAAGATCGACAGGAGCAGGGCGGCCTGGGTGACCAGCGGTGCCGAGCGCACGCGCGTGGTCGTGCCCGTCTCGTCCGCCGTCGGCTCGACGGCCGCGGCGTGCGGCTGCGTGTCGCCGAGCATCGCATCCGGCCGAGCGGGTGCTCCGGGGCTGGTTCCGAACTCCGCGGCGGTCGCCGCGGCGAAAGCCTCCTCGAGCGCGCGGTCGTCGGCGAACTGCGCTTCCTGCCGTTCGATGCGGCGTTCTGCGCGCCAGTGCAGGACGCGATCCCACGCCGAGGACACCCCGAAGGACCGATCCGTGATCAGCGTGTAGTTGATGGTGACCAGGGCGAGCCCGATCGCGCCGGCCCACCAGGGCCAATAGGTGCTCATGAGGGGCCTCTCATCCATTCGGCAATGCGGGTCCACCAGCGGCGTTTCGAGCCCTGCGGTCGCCTCGGGGGTGTTCCCCGGTCCCGGGCTGGTGGAGTGTTCGGGGTTGGTGGGGTTCTCGGGACTTGCGGGGCCGGCGCGGGTTCGCGCGGCTGAGCCGGCGTGTCGCGAGGCCTGGCCGGTTCCGGTTTCGGGGCGGGTTCGAACCACGCCGCAGTTCCGTTCGCCCCTGAGATGAGAGGCGACGGCGGTGTCGGTTCGGCAGCCGCGGACCGTTCGGCGGCCTTCCGGATGTGCCCGACGTCGGCGCCGTTCGGCAGCAGGGAGATCGGCACGAGCTGGCCTCTGGACGCCAACTTGTGCCGCGCGCATTCGCGCCAGCGCTCATCGCTGTCGCAGTAGGACTCGCGCCAGCCGCGCAAGCTTGCTTTCAACAGCGGGAAGAGGGGGCATGTCCGGGCGTGGGAGCAGCCCATATCGCTCCGATCTGACCGGCGCACACCGCCAGGACGGGGAGGCGGCGCGGCGCGGTCTTGTCGTCTTTGTTCGTTGCAGTACCCGATCAGTGACCGCATAGCGTCGCGTTGTGCGAACACACCGTGACGCCATCCTCCCTCCGCGCGTTAATCCCGCAGGTGGGCCAGTTCGTTACTCCCGTAACGCCGCCCGAAAAAAGGTGAATTTTAATCAGAAAAATATCGTGACCAGCGGAGTTCTCGGGACCCTGCGGAAAGCAATCAAAATGCCGACCGATTTTAGTTATCCAACCTTGATGAGAGCGTTCTCGAATCGATGTCGAGAAATGGGGTTTTGGTCCTATTTCGCAGCGCTTGGTTGTGCCGCTGGTCTCCGCCTCGGTGGGCATATTTGCTGGTCAGATGGTGTTCCGCTGGCGAAGTGGTCGGTTGCTGGCATGGCGGGGGCAATGCGCGATGCCGGGCTTGAACGGTCATCCGTAACGCCTCATCCGGCAGTCCGATAGACCTGGTGGATCTCACGCGTGATGTTGCAGAAAGTAACGCCGCAGGTTCCTCAGTGTGGCCACGCGGGTGGTCGTTTTCATCGAAGCAAGGGAGTTTCAATGGCCAGCCACGATGACACGGCCTTGGCCTACCTCTACGAACGGTTTTCCTTCGCGAGAAATATGATGACCAGCCCGGAGTGCAGTCGTGAAAGTCGTCGAGACTGGGCGATGCGCGCAGAAGAGCTGCGGCAGTGCCTTCGACGGCTGGAATCATGGCGTTCCGAGAAAGTCGGCACTCGTTACGAGAACGACGACGTAACCGCCTCCGAGATCTTGCCGCCCCGGGAATCCGCGAATGCGTAGAACCCCGGGAACCTTCGAGGCACGACGACCCGGGACGTGTGCATGAACCAGGGGGATCGCCAGCAGCTCGGCCGCCGAGGCGTTGGCGAACATGCAGCCGGAGGCCCGGCGCAAAGGCGGGGGGCGATCTAGAACTGGATCAGCCCCCGCTTCGTTTACCAGCGGTTTTGCGCCCCCGGCAGGATTCGAACCTGCGACACCCGCTTTAGGAGAGCGGTGCTCTATCCCCTGAGCTACGAGGGCCTGACTGGAGCGTACCTGGGGCGGGTTCGGGGCCGACACGTGGTGGGGTTGTCGATCGCACCTGCGGGCCGGGGGCCGTCGCGTATCGTCAGGTGATCGTTACCGTTCGACGCCTCTGGGGTGGGGTATGGGCAACGTGAACCACGGGTCGGTCGACAACCTGGTGCAGGCCGGCACGATCCACGGGGACGTGCACATGCACGCCAAAGGACCAGCCGAGCATCGTGATCAATGGCTTGCCGCGCCGGTCCACTTCGTCGATCGGGAAGATCCGGTGGCCGTTCTGGACAGCTTGCTCGACCAGCCGCGGCGCGGTCGGGCCGGGTGCGCGGTGATCAGCGGGATCCACGGCGTCGGGAAGAGCGCGTTGAGCGCGCACTGGTCGCACCGCAAGATCGACGTGTTCACCGACGGGCAGGTGGCGTTCGACTTCGAGCTCGGGCGGTGGGGGCTGGACGACGCCGTCGACCACTGCCTGCGTTCGCTCGGCGTAGAGGGGGACCGGATCCCGCGCGCCACGAGCGGCAAGTTGGCGCTGCTGCGGAGCCGGACCCGGCAGCAGAAGGTGCTGTTCTTCTTCGACAACGTGGCCGAGCTGGACGACGTCGTGAAGCTGCTGCCCGCGTCGGAGGAGAGCTTCGTGCTGTGCACGAGCCACCAGGACGGGGCTGAACTCGTCGCGGACGGCGTTGAGCCGATTCGGCTGGAGCCGCTCGAGCGGGAGCACGCGATCGATTACCTGCGGCGGAACAACTTGCGGGAGCGCGTCGACGCCGAGCCCGACGCGGCTCGGGAACTGGTGGAGCAGTGCGGTGGATTGCCCATCGCGCTGCACGTGATGGTCGGCCTGCTGAACCGGCGGACCTCCTGGCGCATTGCGCGCGCGGTCCAGGAGCTGTCCGAGCAGAGCCGACGGCGCAAGCACTTCCGCGAGGCGTTCTCCGAGCTGGATCTCCTGGTCTCGCAGCTCTCGCGCGCCGAAGCCGGGCTGTACGCGCTGCTGGGGCGTTGGCGCGGGTTCGCACTGCCGGTGGGGGCGGTGGCGGCGTTAGCCGGTCTCAACGAGATCGACGCCGAAACCCATCTCGCCGAGCTGCACAGGATTTGTCTGGTGGAAGAGAACGATCAGGAGCAGTTCCTGCTCCACGCCCTGGTGGGCCAGCACGCCGCGGAGACCCTCGAAGTGGACGGTGGCCAGTCCGACGACGCCGTCGAGCGCCTCTTCGCCTGGTACCGGAGGCAGGGCGGCTACGCGGATCGGGCGGTGACGCCGCCCAACCGGCTCCGCGTCGTCGAGGAGGATCTGGACGGGGAGAACCCGTTCACCGCGGAAACCGGGCTGGAGTGGCTGCGGAGCGAGCGCATCAACCTGCTCGGCATCGTCCGGTTGGCGGCCGAGAGCGCGCGCCACGTCGACGTGATCGCGCTCTGCGACGGACCGCTGTGGGCGCTGCACAACCAGGACAAGCACTACTCGGACACGCTCGCGGCCTTGGGGCTGGCGGTCACGTCGGCGACGGAGCTGGGCGATCTGGTCGCCGAAGCGCGGATGCGGAGCCTGCGCGGCCAGCTGCTGGTGGAGTGCGAAGAGCTGGACGAGGCGGATGCGGAGTGCGCGCAAGCTGTTTCGGCAGCTGAACGTGCTGGACATCGGCGCATCTTGGCTTCTGCGCTGGAGTTCCAGGGCAAGGTTCTGCACGCCCGTGAGGAATTCGCCGCAGCCGTAGCGAACTTCGAGCGCGCACGTGAGCTCAACGAGCAGCTGGGACGGCAGCGCGGCATGGCGCTGCAGGAGTACCTGATCGGCAAGTCTCTCTGCGGGCTCGAGCGCTACGACGAAGCTCTGCAGGTGCTGGCGACGGCTTTGGACCGGACCGCCGAATTCCCCGAGGACAAGCGAACTCCCGCCCGGATCCGCGTCGCGGCCGCCCGCGCGCACCAGGCCCTCGGCCAGCACGAACAGGCGATTTCCCGGCTGCAAGAGGCGATTTCGGCGATCCGGGAGCGCGGAGCGTCCTTCGACCTCGCCGAGCCGCTGGAGCTGCTGGCCGACTCGCTCAACGCGACCGGACGCCCCGGAGCGCGGGAACTCCTCGCCGAAGCACTGGCGATCTACACGGATGCGCAGAGCCCTCGGGCTGAGAGGGTTCGGGCGAAGCTCAGCGCGGGGTGAACAGGTCGACGGGTTCCGGTCGGGCCGGCCAGGCCGGTTCGGGGAGTTCCAGGCGGCGGTAGATCAGTTCGCGCAGGTGCTGGACGGGTTCTTCCCGGAAGGACATCTCGGCCAGCTGCTGGTGGTCCGGGACCGGGGTGGCCGCGGTGAGCTGGGGGAGCAGGTCCGCGGTCGGGTCGAGGCGCTTCGCGCGCTGACCGAGCAGCTCCACCGGGGAGCCCGGTACCACCTCGCGGTCGCCGAATGCCGCCAGCAGCAGCGGTTTTCCGAGGCACGCCGCGTACAGCGCGAGGGATCCGTGGTCGGTCACCACCACGTCCGCGGCGATGAGCGCGGCCTGCCACTTGCGGATCCGGGGCACCAGGACCAGGTCGTTGCGGAGCGCGGTGCGGAGCCAGGTCTCGAGCTGGAGCTGCTCGTACTTGGTCCAGACATTGGGGTGCAGCACGAGCGCCGTCCGGTGATCCGGCGGCAGTTCCGCGGTCAGCAGTTTCGCCAGGTCCCCGCATTCGCCGAACGCGGACTGCGGCCCCCACGTCGAGGCGACGACCACGAGCTCGCGGTCGCCGACCCCGAGGGCGCTGCGGTACTGCTCCCGCATCGGGAGGCTGGCGCGCAGGCGCGCGTAGCAGGGGTCGCCGATGACTTCGGCGCGCGGCACCGCTTCCGGGCACTGCCGCCGGAGCTGGGGGAGTTGGTTCTCGTGCGACAGCCCGATGACCGCCGGGACCACGCGGCCCTCGTGCACGAGCTGCGTTCGGGAGAGGCCCGAAACCTCTTCTGCGACACCGGTTTCGGTGGCGCGGAGCTTGTTGTGGCCGGCGCCGTGCGGGAGCGTCAGGACCGGCACTTCGAGTTCGTGCAGCGGGCCGTTGCCGCTGGGGGAGATGGCGAGGTCGAAGTCCTTGCCGACGTCCTCCCAGGCCACGACCTGGGCGCCGGAGCGGTGCAGCTGCTCGGTCAGGTTGGTCGCGAACTCAGATCCCGCCGCGACAGTGAACCGCGTTTCCACCCGCATGTCGTCGGCCAGCAGCGGCAGCACGTCGAGCAGGCGGTCCAGGGCGGTCAGGGTGCGGACGACGCCGAGCACCCGCCGTTCGATCGGGGCGGAGTCCCACCGGCCGGCCCGGCTCCCGGCTCCCGGCTCCCGGCTCCCGGCTCCCGGCTCCCGGCTCCCGGCTCCCGGCTCCCGGCTCCCGGCTCCCGGCTCCCGGCGTTGATCTTACCTGGTGGGGAGGGGTGCGTCGACGTCCGGAAGTGTTCTCGCGCGGTGCGCATGACGGTCGATCCTAGTACTGCGGCGGGTGCTGCTGATCGCGTGAGCGGCGATGGTCGCAAGAGCCACCGACGCCGCTCACGAGGCAGTGCTCGAGGGGTCGGACGCCGGGCGCGTGTCGATCTCCACGCGGTTGCGGCCCGCTCGTTTCGCCCGGTACAGAGCGATGTCCGCGGCCGCGAACAGGCTGTCCAGGCTCGCCGGGCCCGCCGCGACGCCGATGCTCACCGTCGGCGCCTTGGTGATCCGGCCGAGCACCAGCCTCCAGTCGTGGTTGTGCACCGCTGCGCGGATGCGCTCGGCGACCACCGGCCCGGCTTCGCGGGATTCCTCGCTGGAGCCGATCACCAGCACCACGAACTCGTCCCCGGCCCAGCGGCAGATCAGGTCGTCGGCGCGGCATTCCCGGCGCAGCAGGTGTGCAACCTCTTGCAGCACGACGTCGCCTGCGGTGTGCCCGGCGAGGTCGTTGACGTCCTTGAACCAGTCGACGTCCAGCAGCACCAGCCACGGCACCCGCCCGTCCGCGGCGGTGGCGTCCAGCAGCGCGGGCGCGCGCCGCTCCAGTCCCAGGCGGTTGGCGAGGCCGGTCAGCGGGTCGCGCAGCGCGGCCTCCTGCGCTGCTGCGGCCATGCGCTGCGCCTGCACCGCGACGCGGCGCTGCTCGAGGGCTTGCCCGAGGCCTGCCTGCAGGACGCGGATCGCCGTGTTGCTCGCCGAGACCGTTCGCTGCAGCGCGGCGGCTTCGCCGACCGGGTCGCCGAGCTCTTCGCAGATCGACGCGAGATCCAGGGAGAACTGCCTGATCAGGTTGGTGTACCGGATCTGCTCCGCCCTCTCGAGCGCCCGGCTGGCCAGCGTGCGCGCCTCTTCCAGCCGGTTCTGCTCGCGGCGCACCGTGGAGAGCGTCCAATTGGCCAGCGATCCGCTGAACCAGTCGTCGGCGGCAGCGCCGAGCTCGAGCGCTTCCTGAGCGATCCGTTCCGCGGCCTCCAGCTCGCCGACCCCGGCCAGCGCCCGTCCGAGAACGGCCGATGCCGAGCGCTTCACCAGCCCCGGTCGCGCGATCGACCGCGCCTCGCTGCAGAGATCGCGGGCCCGTGCGAAGTGCACTGCGGCGCGCTCCGGCGTGCAGTTCACGGCGCGGAACACCCGCGAGTGCCCCTCGCGGTTCAGGCAGTGGGCCAACGCCGCGCTGTCTTCGCTGCCCCGGGCGATCTGCACGGCCAGGGTCATCATGTCCATCGCGTTGCCGCGCTGGTCGATGGTCTCCAGCAGGTAGCCGAGGATGCTGAGGGTGTGCGCGGTGCCCGGACCTGACGGGTGGTTCGTGTCGAGCGCGGTCCAGCCCTCGGCGAGCAGCTCCAGCGCGAGCGGGATGCGCCCCAGCCGCCACGCCAGGTGCGCGCGCGAGACCAGCACGGCCGCCCGGTCCCACTGCTCGTCGACCCGGTTGGCGCCGACCGCGATCAGCTCGTCGAAGGCCGCGTCGGCTTCGGCGAAGCGGCCAGCGTCCAGCAAGGACCGCGCCAGGCGGACCTGGGCCGGGAAGTAGCCGACCAACAGATCGGA
>NZ_JBEOVY010000143.1:0-18201 GCF_040295745.1 Saccharopolyspora sp. NPDC002686 | reverse complement strand
ATGGTGCAGGCCGGCCGGGCCGCCTACGAGCAGTCGGTGCACGAGGGCAAGGCCGCGATCAGCGCTGTCGTGAGCGGTCCCGGCAAGAGCGCCAGGTCCCGCAGCTGGGTCGAGGTGTACGCCGAGGCCACCGACGACGCCGGGCGCAGCGTCTCCGCAGCTCTGATCGGCCCGGACACCTACGACCTCACGGCCGACTCGGTCCTGCGCGCGGTCAACGCACTGCAATCCGAACAGCCGGCACCCGGCGCCCACACGCCGTCCACGGCCTTCGGCCCGGACTTCGTCCGCCGACTTCACGGAATCCGGATCATCGAACCAGCCCGCAGCTGACCGCGGGTACGAGGTGGTCGTCGACCGGTGTTGGCACACAGATGACCCTGGTCGCCCTCCGGCGCTCGCTCGGCCACGTCGCGGAAATCCTCGGTCGGTCGTGGCGGACGCGATGCCGGGGCCAAAGCCCGATCACCTGGGAACCGGATCCGCGACTCACCTCGGACGACGCGAACCGACTGGCCGAGAACGGCATCCGGCTCCCCGCCGCGTCGCAGCTCCCGCCAGTGCGCTCCCACCTGGACTGGACCGCATGAACGGTGACCATTCCGGTCAGAGCGAGCGATGCCACCGGCGGTCGTTCCGGCGGGGTGCTCTTCCCATTTCCCGGCGATAGCCCCGTCTAGGGGTTGGCGTTGCGGGCTCGCATCCCTAACGTATGAGCGGAACATGAGTCCTGCTCACATTTAAAGGATCGAGATGATCATCGTTCAGCCTCCGCGCCGCAGACTCAGATCCCTCACGGTGGTGTCACTGCTTCTCGTCGTGATGACCCTGGTACTCGGTCCGACGTCCAGCTCCGCGGCGGAGCCCGGCTGGTGGACCCCGACCGCGCGGCCCACGCCCGACGCGCAGATCAACGTCACGGGCGAGCCGTTCAAGGGCACCGATGCCCAGGGGCGGGTAAGGGGCTTCGTCGACGCCCACGACCACATCATGGCCAACGAGGGCTTCGGCGGTCGGTTGATCTGCGGCAAGCCGTTCTCGGAGCAGGGCGTCGCTGACGCGCTCAAAGATTGCCCCGAGCACTACCCCGACGGCTCGCTCGCCATCTTCGACTTCATCACCAAAGGCGGCGACGGCAGGCACGACCCCAGCGGGTGGCCCACGTTCAAGGACTGGCCCGCCCACGACTCGCTGACCCACCAGCAGAACTACTACGCCGGAATCGAGCGGGCGTGGCGCGGTGGCCAGCGGGTGCTGGTCAACGACCTGGTCACCAACGGCGTGATCTGCTCGGTCTACTTCTTCAAGGACCGCAGCTGCGACGAGATGACCGCCATCCGCCTCGAGGCGAAGAAGTCGTACGACATGCAGGCCTTCATCGACAAGATGTACGGCGGCCCGGGCAAGGGCTGGTTCCGGATCGTCACGGACAGCGCGCAGGCCCGCGAGGTCATCAAGCAGGGCAAGCTGGCCGTCGTCCTGGGGGTTGAGACCTCCGAGCCGTTCGGCTGCAAGCAGATCCTGGACCAGGCGCAGTGCAGCGAGGAAGACGTCGACCGCGGCCTGGACGAGCTGCACCAACTGGGCGTGCGCAGCATGTTCCTGTGCCACAAGTTCGACAACGCCCTGTGCGGAGTGCGCTTCGACTCCGGCGCCCTCGGTACGGCCATCAACATCGGCCAGTTCCTGTCGACCGGCACCTTCTGGAAGACGGAGACCTGCCGCGGCCCGCAGCACGACAACCCCATCGGCAACGCGGCGGCACCGGAGGCGGAGAAGCAGCTCCCGAAGGGGGTGACTGTCCCTTCCTACGCCCCGGACGCGCAGTGCAACAGCCGCGGGCTGACCGACCTGGGTGCGTACGCGGTGCGCGGCATGATGAAGCGCAACATGATGCTGGAGATCGACCACATGAGCGTCAAGGCCGCGGACCAGGCCTTCGACATCCTCGAATCCGAGTCGTACCCGGGCATCATCTCCTCCCACAGCTGGATGGACTCGGACTGGACCGAGCGGCTCTACAAGCTCGGCGGGTTCATCGGCCAGTACATGAGCGGCTCCGAGGCGTTCAGCGCGGAGGCCGAGCGCACGGACGCGCTGCGCGAGAAGTACGGGGTCGGCTACGGCTACGGCACCGACATGAACGGTGTCGGAGGTTGGCCGGGCCCGCGGGGTGGGGACACCCCGAACCCCGTGAAGTACCCCTTCCGCAGCGCGGACGGCGGCTCGATGATCGACAGGCAGACCACCGGCGAGCGCACGTGGGACTTGAACACCGACGGCGCCGCGCACTACGGCACGGTCCCGGACTGGATCGAGGACATCCGGATCGTCGGCGGTCAGGGGGTCGTGGACGACCTCTTCGCGGGTGCCGAGTCCTACCTCCGGACCTGGGGGAACGCCGAGAAGCACAAGTCCGGGGAGAACCTGGCCTCGGGCGCGGCCGCTTCGGCGTCCTCAACGGAGTGGTGGAACCCGGTCGCCAGCTTCGAGCCCGGCAAGGCCGTGGACGGCGACGCGGACACCCGCTGGGCCAGCGAGTGGAACAACGACCAGTGGCTGCGGATCGACCTCGGATCCGATGAGCCGGTCAAGCGCGTCACCCTCGACTGGCAGGCGGCGTACGCGAAGTCGTACCGCGTCGAGCTGTCGGAAGACGGTACGAACTGGAAGGCGGTGTGGTCCACGGCCGCCGGTGACGGTGGCCTGGACACGGCACGTTTCGCCGGAACTCGGGCGCGCTACGTACGAATCAAGGGGCTGGAGCGCGGAACCCGGTGGGGCTACTCGCTTCGCGAGGTCGGCGTCTACGCCAACTGACGCACCCGTGAGGCGGTGTCCAGGGCCGGGGCCGGCCGGATCAGCTCTCCTGATCCGGTCGGCCCCGGCTGGTTTTCCGGCGTGTTCGCCGACCGAGCCACGCAGGGCGCAGCGAACCGCACGTCGCGAAATCCGTAGCCGATGGGTCGACCGCCCCTGCGGTCTCTCGTTCTTCCGGTCGCCAGTCACCGGAGCCGATCGTTCAGGTAGCTCTTGAGGACTCGTTTGCACTCGGCGATCAGCTGGGCGTCGCCCTGCGGATCGGTGCGGAAGGCGAGTTTCAGCACGCTGTCCGCGCACTCCAGGGCCACCCGCACCGCGATCTCCAGTTCGGCGTTGTCCTGGGTTCCGGTCAGGGATGCGGTCAGCGCGCGCAGCCTTCCGGCGACCGCGGTGTTGTTGTCCAGGTTCGGCTCCAGGATGTGGTCCTGCCCCACCGCGCCGAAGTCGACCACGCCGAAACCGGTGATCGTCTGCCGCATGGTGACGAACTCGTCGACGGTCACATCGACGATGCCTGAGATGTCGTCGGGCTCCACGCGCTCCAGCCGGTCTGCGACCCGCTCCAAGAAGGACTCCAGATTGCGGGCGGCGAGCGCGCCGATCAGCCCCTCCCTGTCGGAGAAGAACTGGTAGAGGGTGCCGATGGGCACCCCGGCCCTGCGGGCCACCTCCTTGGTGGTCAGCGCGGCATAGCCGACCTCGTCCAGGAGTTCGGCGCAGGCGTTCAGCAGCCGTTCGAAGCGTTCGGCGCTGCGCTTCTGGACTGGCAGCCGGCGCAGCGTCCCTGCATTGCGGTCTTGGCTCACGCTTCCATCATCCCATCGAACGCGTTAACGTGAGCATGGCTCATGTTTTAGGAGGTTGGGTGTGACACTGGACCATCTCCCCGCGAACTTCGTCTGGGGCGCTTCGACGGCGTCGTACCAGATCGAGGGCGCCACCGAGGAGGACGGCCGCGGACCGTCGGTATGGGACACCTTCACCGCCCGGCCCGGCGCAGTCCGCGACGGGCACACCGGTGCCGTGGCCTGCGACCACTACCACCGGTACGAGGAGGACATCGCGCTGATGGCCGAGGCGGGCCTCACCGGCTACCGCTTCTCCGTCGCCTGGCCCCGGATCCAGCCGACCGGCACGGGAGAGGTCAACCTCCGGGGCTTGGACTTCTACGACCGGCTGGTCGACGGCCTGCTCTCACGTGGCATCGAACCCGTCCCGACCCTCTTCCACTGGGACCTCCCGCAGGGCCTCGAGGACGACGGCGGCTGGTTGAACCGCGACACCGCGCACCGCTTCGCCGAGTACGCCGCCATCATGGCCGACAGGCTGGGCGACCGCGTCCAGAAGTGGATCACGCTCAACGAGCCGTTCGTCCACATGGTCTGGGGCTACGGCCTCGGCACCCATGCGCCGGGCCGCACCCTGTTCCTGGACTGCCTGCCGGTCGCCCACCACCAGCTGCTCGGCCATGGCCTGGCGCTGCGGGAGCTGCGGGCGCGCGGCCTCCAGGTGATGATCGCCAACAACTGCACCCCGGTCTGGCCTGCCTCGGACGCCCCCGCCGACCGCGCTGCCGCGCGAGCCTACGACAACCTGCACAACCGCCTGTTCAACGACCCGATCCTCACGGGCGCCTACCCCGATCTGTCGGTCTTCGGCGCGGAGGCCACCTTCGGCGGCTCCGTCCGGGACGGCGATCTCGAACTGATCTCGGCCCCCCTGGACGCGCTCGGCATCAACTACTACAACCCGACCCGGATCCAGGCGCCGGCGTCCGAGGGCCTGCCGTTCGAAGAGGCGCCCATCGAGGGCTACCGCCGCACCGCCTTCGACTGGCCCGTCGTCCCCGACGGTCTGCGGGAACTGCTCGTCGGCCTCAAGGAGCGCTACCCGGCGCTCCCGCCGGTTTACATCACGGAGAACGGCTGCTCGGTCGAGGACGTCGTCGACGCGGACGGCACCGTCCTCGACCTCGACCGCATCGACTACTTGGACACCCACCTCCAGGCCGTCGACGCCTCCGTGGCCCAGGGCGTGGACGTGCGCGGCTACTTCACCTGGACCCTGATCGACAACTTCGAATGGGCCGAGGGCTTCCACCAGCGCTTCGGTCTCGTCCACGTCGACCACGACACCCAGGTCCGCACCCCGAAGGCGTCCTTCGCGTGGTACCGCGACCTCATCCGCGCTCAGCGCGGCTGAGCCGCCCGTCCACCTGCAGGTCTACGACGCGCCCGCGACCCACCTGGCCCGCGCTTCGACAACGATGTCAACTCAGTGAAGGAAGTCTGCATGCGCAACGGCAGATCCCCGGCCCCGGGCTCCCCGCGCCTGCGGCGCCGGCACCCAGTCCCCTTGGCGTGGGCCCTTGTCATCGCAACGGCGCTGGTGGCGGCGTTCACCCCGCCGTCCGCCGCCACCGGCCGGGCGGACACCGAGCAGTCCAACGTGGACCTGGTCAACCCGTTCATCGGGACGTCGGGCCGCAGCGACACCGAGTACGGCGGGATGATCCCGAGCACCGCCCCGCCGTTCGCCATGACCCGCTGGTCGCCGATGACCCGGCAGAACTACGTGAGCCGGACCCCGTACCACTACGACGACACGAAGATCAGCGGCTTCATCGGCACCCACCAGCCGGCCATCTGGATGGGCGATTCCGGCTACGTGGTGGGCATGCCCGGCGTGGGGCCGGTGAAGACGAGCCCCGACGACCGGGCGCTGCCGTTCAGCCACGCCGACGAGCACGCCGCACCGGACCGCTACTCGGTTCGGATGCAGGCCGGTTCGGGCCGGACGCTGAAGACGGAGATGACCGGGACGTCCCGCGTGGGTCTGCTGCGCACGACGTATCCGGAGGGCGTGGACACCAACTTCGTGCTGCAGGCGACCCGTTCGGGCGTCACCGGCAACGTGCACGTCGATCCCGCCACCCGGGAGATCACCGGCTACAACCCGGACCGGCAGGACAGCAACCTCGGCCCGTTCAAGGCATCGAACTTCAAGGGGTACTTCGTCGCCCGGTTCGACACCGGCTTCGACAGCTACGGCACGGCCACCGGCGGGACGCTGCACGAGGGCCAGGGCGACCGCACCGACGGCGACCTGTCCGCGTACGTGCGCTTCCCCTCCGGCACCCGGACCGTGCAGGTGCGGATCGCGACATCGTTCATCTCCTTGCAGCAGGCGCGCGCCAACCTGGCCGCCGAGGCCCCGGACGACCGGTCCTTCGAGCAGATCGCCGAAACTACCCGAGCGCAGTGGAACGAGAAGCTGAACCGGGTCTGTCTGCAAGGTGCGACCGCCGACCAGCAGGCGATCTTCTACACGTCGATGTACCACGCCCTGCAGTACCCGTCGGAGAACTCCGAACAGGGTCGCTATTACAGCGCCTACGACGACGAGGTCCACTCCGGTGTCAGCTACACCGGCTACTCGCTGTGGGACACCTTCCGCGCCGAGAACGCGTTCCTGACGCTCTTCGCCCCCGAGCGGATCGACGACATGGTCACCTCGATGCTCCACGATTACCAAGAGGGCGGCTGGCTGCCCATGTGGAAGAACATCACCGAGACCAACATCATGGTCGGCACCAACGCCGACTCGGTGATCGCGGAGGACATCGCCAAGGGCTTCACCGGCTTCGACCGCAACCTCGCGTACGAGGCGGTGCGCAAGGACGCGATGACCCCGCCGGACAAGGACACCGAACTCGCCTACTTCGACCGCCAGCAAGGAACCCCGGTGGAAGCCCGGGCCGGCCTGACCTACTACGAGCAGAACGGCTGGGTCGCCGCGGACCGCACCGCGGAGTCCGCGTCCCGCACGCTGGACTACGCGTACGAGGACTGGGCGGTCGCCCAGGTCGCCAAGGCCGTCGGCAAGACCGACGACGCGGAGATGTTCCTCAGGCGCAGCGCGAACTACAAGAAGCTGTACAACCCCGCGACCGGCTTCATGCAGGCCCGCAACCTCGACGGCTCCTGGGCGATCGGCGGCTGGACCGAGGGCGACCGGTGGGTCTACGCGCTGGACGTCCTGCACGACGTCCCGGGGCTGATGGACCTGATGGGCGGTCAGGAGAAGTTCGCGGCGTGGCTGGACGACTACTTCGCCGGCGGCCACAACAACCACACCAATGAGCCGAGCCATCACGTCGCCTACCTCTACGACGACGCCGGCCAGCCGTGGAAGACGCAGGAGGCGGTGCGCCGCATCGCCGCGGCGAACTACGCGAACCGCACCGACGGTCTCAGCGGCAACGAGGACTGCGGACAGATGTCCGCCTGGTACGTGCTGTCCTCGCTGGGCATCTACCCGGTCAACCCCGCATCGGCGACGTACGCCGTGGGCAGCCCGTTCTTCGACCGGGCTTGGGTGCAACTGCCGAACGCGCCCCGCCCGTTGACCATCAGCGCCCCGGGGGCGGCGACGAACCAGTACGTCAAGTCGTTGTCCCTGAACGGCCAGGGCATCAACCATCCGGTCCTGAGCCATGCCGACCTGCTGCGGGGCGGCACGCTGCGCTTCGCGATGAGCGACACGCCGCAGGGCTGGGGCGCCTCGTCGACGCCTCCGCAGGAAGCGGACGCGCACTGACACAGCCCGCCGACGGCGGGCCGCGCCCGGAACACCGCCTGCGCGGCCCGCCTGCCAAGATGCTGCGTCGCGCACGCGCGGGCCGGGCTGTCGAGCCGCGGAATTGACCACTTCCCGTCGCGGCCCCGGGGTCACTCGGCGAGGAGGCGGAGCATTCCGGTGGGGCCGGAGTCGGCCGCCAGGAATTCGAGGTGGGGGCCCTCGCCGGAGGGCGGTCGCAGGGAGGCGAATTCGGCGCGGTCGCCGACCAGGTCCATGCCGGTCGTCTCGGCCCAGGAGCGGGCCTGCGCGCGCGGGTCGGGGGTGTCGACGACGATCGCGGCGACCGGACCGGTGCGCTCGTAGACCTTGCGGGGTTCGAGCACGCACAGCTCGTTGCCCTCGACGTCGGCCATCACCACCCAGGGCACGTCGCTGCTCTGGTCGATGTCGGCGAAGCGGGCGCCCGCGTTGAACAGCCGCTCGACGATCTTGTTCTGGTCGTCGTGCGATTCGCTGCGCAGGTCAAGGTGCACGCCGTTCTTGCCGGTCTTGGTCGTCGAACTCGGCACGAACCGCAGCTCGACCCCGGCGCCGGTGGGGCGCACCGAGGTGCCGTCGAGGTGCCAGCCGAGCACGTCGGCCCACCAGCGCGCGAGCCGCTCCGGCTCCCGCGCCGAGAACTCCACGACGACCGGCGCCACATCCGAAAGCTACCGCAGAGCCCGCGTTCGGGAGCGGTGGAAATCGAGTGGCGGACGCCGGCCCCGGTGGGCCAAGCTGCTGGTCATGCTGATTCGCGACGCGCGCCCGGACGACTGGCCGGCGATCTGGCCGTTCATGCGGGACATCGCGGCAGCGGGGGAGACGTTCTCCTGGGACCGCGGGATCTCCGAGGAGAGCGCCTGGGAGCGGTGGTTCCCAGGGCTTCCGGGGCGCACGGTGGTCGCGGTCGAGGGCGGTTCAGTGCTCGGCACCGCGGTGTCCGGGCCGAACCACGAAGGCCCGGCCGCGCACGTGGCGACCGCGAGCTTCATGGTCGACCCGGCGCACGCCGGACGCGGTGCCGGGCGTGCGCTGGGGCGCCACGTGCTGGACCAGGCGCGGGCCGACGGTTTCCGCGCGATGCAGTTCAACGCCGTGGTGGAGACCAACACCCGGGCCGTCGGCCTGTGGCGGTCCCTGGGCATGGAGATCGTCGGGACGCTCCCGCAGGCCTTCCACCACCCGGTGCACGGCTACGTCGGCCTGCTCGTCATGTACCAGCTTCTGTGAGCCCGGTCCGGAGGTCGTCGAGGAGGGTCGGCAGCACGACTTCCTCCTCGACGGCGCGGGCAGCGGTGGACATGAGCTCGGCCAGCGCCGGATCCCACGGGGTCGGCACCGGGGTCCCGACGAGGTTCGGCAGGTCGGTGCGCTCCGCGGCGGCCCGGTCGACGGCCTGGCGGTAGTCGGCGGCCGACATCCGCCAGGGCTGGACGTCGTGGTGCTCCCAGAGCGACCGCGCGATGCCGATGCCCGTCCAGTCGAAGTCGCCGTGGTGGTGCAACGTCGCGCCGTCGGAGATGAGCCGGCCCAGCAGGGTCAGCGCGACCGTCGACGGATGTCCCGACACGCACACCACGGGGTGCTCGATGCGTTCCGCCGCAGCGCACTCCAGCACTCGCGGGTTCTCGCACACCGCGACGGCGGTGCCGGGCTCGACCAGCCGGGGCGGAGCGGTGCGCAGGTCGAGGTGGGTCAGGTGGGTCGGCAGGCCGAGCTCGGAGCGCTGCCGGACGGTGCTCGACCAGGCATCCGGGCCGACCAGCGGCAGGGCCCAGCTGAGCACGGTCGAGGACACCGCGTCGAGGGTGACGCCGCAGCGCTCCCACAGCGCTCGCCGCTCCCGCTCGTTGCTCGGCGATTCGACCCCGTGCGCCAGCGCGGCGGCTTTGAGCACGACCCGGCTCAAGGTCGTGCCGTTGTCCAGCTGGTACTCGGCGTTGACGCGCGCCGCGAGTTCACCGCGCGACGTCCACACCTCGGGCGCACGGTCCAAGGAGATCCGGGCCAGCACCCCGGCCGCGCGCCGCGCGACGGTCGGCAGCTCGTCCGCGGCGACCCGGCCGTACTGGTGGATCCACTGCATCCACGGCGCGACCCAGTCCGCGTCAGCGAGTCCCTGCTCGTCCAGCGCCGCGCGCAGCGTCGCGACCGTCTGCTCCTGCTGCTCATCCCCGGAGCTCGACTCTCGCTGGACCACCGGTCGCCCGTGCAAGATCTCCAGGACTTCCTCGAGGCCCAACCCGAATCCGCGCTCCCGAACAGCAGCGTCCAATTTGGACACGCTGATCCGGGTGCCCATGCCCATCATCGGGCGCCCGTAAACCTCGCCCACCGCCTGCTGCGCCTCGGCGTCGGGCAGCTCCAACCGGAACGTCGCCGCGGGCTTGGGCGCCTCCAGCGCTTCTCGCGCCTGCTCCCACAACCCGCGCAGAGCCTCGACGCCCCACGCAGCGCGAACGTCGTCCGCAACCCCCACGGAAAATCCTCCTACGACCTAGCTCAGGGCACTGTTCGCCCTGGTGAACGCACGTGAGCACTTCGAGGCGCTGTAGCACCCCAACGTACTCACGTGCCATGAACTGCGGAAACGGAGAGCTCTTCTAGACGTCGCTGCGGTCCAGCGTTGTTCCGGTCCACGTCGTGTGGGTGCAGGCGATGCCGTGGCCGCTCCGGGGGCGGAGGACGTCGTAGATGTGCATCTTCGGGATCTTCGGCGAGACCCCCCAGCCGCTGGGCCAGGTGATCAGCCAGTCCATGTCCAGGTCCACCAGCAGGCCCAGCATGCGCGCGATCGTCGGGTCGTCCAGGCGCTCGAACGCCTCGTCCAGCAGGACCAGGCGCAGCGGGCCCCGGCCGTCGGAGGACACGCTGACCGCGTCGTAGAACGCCGCTGCCGCGGCGAACAGCGTCACGTAGGAGATCAGGCGCGTTTCGCCGGAGGACAGCTGGCGCAGGCGCCGCACCCGCGGCTTGCTGTCCGGCCCGGTGTCGCGGACCCGCACGGTGAACGCGAACCACGAGCGGTAGTCCAGCGCGCGGGCCAGGATCTCCGCGTAACCGCCCGAAGTGCTGTCCCGCTCGGCCTCGATGAGGTCGGTGAACACCCGCCGCAGCAGGGCGTCCTGGTCGTCGCTGCGGTCGGCGAACGGGGTGCGCACCAGGTCGATGGCCTGCTTGATGTCCTCGCCGAGCGCCGCCGACGGCTGCCAGTCCAGCTGGACGTGCACGCCCTGGCTGGAGCGGGCGCCGTCGAGCACCTCGTTCATCCGCTTGCACAGGTCCTCGGCGATGGACATCTGCCCGCGCAGGCGTTCGGCCAGGTCGCGGATCAGGTAGTCGGCGAAGATCGACTGGTAGCGCTCGTTGAGGTAGCCGCGCTGCTCGCCCAGCCGCTCGCCGACCCGGCGAGCCGCTTCCGCGACCGGCTGCGGGCCTTCCTCGCCGGTGACGGTCACCGTGAGCAGGCCGTGCTGGTCGGCGGCGGTGATGTCGTAGTTGCCGCTCAGCGAGTGCTGCAGGGTCTGCAGCCGGTTGAGCACGGTGGCCTCCGACGATCCGCGCCGCTCGGCGCCGGTGAGCAGCCCGGCGGCCTCGTCGAGGTCGGCCGGCATCTCCTCGGCGACCTCGGCCGCCGACCACAGACCGGGGATCCGCAGCGCCTGCTGGAAGATCTCGGTGGCCGACGACGCGTCCTGCTCGCGGCCCGGCAGCTGCGATTGCTTGTTCTCCAGCTGGGTTTCCAGCCGCGCCGCGGCCTCGCGCAGCGAGCTGATCTGCTCCCGCGCCTGCGGCAGCTGCTTGCGCAGCTCGGCGCGTTCGCGCTCGAACGCGCTCACCTTGTCGGAGATCTCCTGCGCCTCGCCGCCGACGGCCTCGGTCAGCTCGGCCAGGCCGGTGGCCTGCTCGGCGTACGCGGCGCAGCGCTGCTCGGCCTGCGCCTCGGCCTCCATCCGGTCGGCGATGGCGACGTCGTGGTGCAGCGAGATGTCCTGCAGGTCCGCCAACGTCGGCAGGCAGCGCGACTCGATCGCGTCCCGCAGCGCATCGATCCCGCTGCGGGCGTCGATGGCCGCGCGGTGCGCGGCGTCGAGGGCCCGTGTATCGGCGGGCAGGTCCGCCTCACCGGCCGAGCGGACCAGCTCGGCATGCGCGGCCTGCCAGCGCTGGTCGGCGCTTTCGTGCTGCTCGCGCAGCTGCACGACCTTCTGCTCGCTGTCGGCCGCCGCCTCGATCGCGGTGGTCAGCTTGGCGTGCGCGGTGAGCAGGTCGCCGTCGTCCGGGTAGGACTCCAGGTGCTGCTCCAGCTCCGCGGCGTGCTCGCTGGCTTCGCGGTGCCGCCGCTCGCCGTCGCCGACCTCGGCGCGCAGCCGCGACAGGTCTTCCTCCAGCTCCGCGATGCGCCGCGCGCGGGCCGCTTCGCGGGCGCCCGCTCCGACGTACTCCGCGGCGTCCTTGCGCCACGAGCCGGACAGCACGCCGGCGCGCCAGGTTCCGGTGACCGACACCGAAAGTCCGGCGCTGCCATCGGTCGACACCGCGGACAGCAGCGCCGCGACCCGCTCCGGCGGGATCGGGCAGCCGGTCACGGTGGCGGGGGCGAGCAGGTCGGCGAGGGTGCCGCCGGTGCTCGGGTCCGCGGGCTCGGCGAGCAGGTCGGCCAGGCCGGGCACCGCGCCGTCGGCGGTGACCCACGCGTTGAGCAGCCCGCTGGACTGCAGCGCCGCTTCCAGCCCGGCCCGGTCGGCGGCGCTCACGGACGGCTGGAAGTCGACCAGCTCGTAGAAGGCGCGGCCCTGCGCCGGATCCCGTTCGGCGTCGGCCCAGCCGGGGCGGCTCGGGGTCTGCTCGTGACCGGCGCGCAGCTCGGCCAGTTCCTTCTCGCGGATGCGGGAGTCCGCGCGCAGCTCGGAGATCTCCTGCTCGACGGCGGAGACCTGGCGGCGCGCTTCGTGCAGCTGCGGACGCGCCCAGCGCCGGGCCTCCTCGCGGGCCTGCCGGGTCGCGGTGCGGTTCTCGGCGAGCTCGTCGGCGGCGGGCGGTTCCGGCGCCGGCTCCTCCACAGCGGACGGCCACTCCGCAGCCCACTTCTGCGCGCGCTCGACCCACACCGCGGCCGCGTCGGCGAGTTCCTGCTGGGCCTGGTTGCGCCGCCCGGCCGCTTCGGTCGAGGTCAGCTGCGCCTGCCGGGCCTGCCGCTGCAGCTCGGCGACCTTGTCCTGCTCGGCGTCCAGCTCCACGGCCTGCTGGTGCAGCGCGAGCGTCAGCGCCGAACGCTGCCGGGACTCGGCGGCGATGTGCTGCGAATTGTCCACCACAGCGCGGAATTCCGCGGCCAGCGCATCGGCGTCGAGCTGCGGTGCGACGGCGCGCTGCACGGCCTGCGGCGCCGCGTCGGGCTCCGGCGAAGTGCGCACCTCGGCCTGCTCGGCACGCACCTCCGCGACCGGGATCGTCGGCGGCTTCGGCACCAGCGAACCGTCCAGACCAGCGGTGGACAGCTGCTGAGCCGCCCGCGCCGCCGCCTGGCCGGCGGCCTCGGTGTCACCGGACAACCGCCGCAGCATGCCCACGACCGACTCCGCCGACCGGTTCTCCTGCGCGCGGTGCTTGGCCGCGGTGTCCAGCGCGGAAACCGCCGAGCTGCGGGCGCTTTCGACCAGCTGCTCGCGATCGCGCAGGTTCTGCAGCTCGGAGTAGGCGGGGTGCGAGCGCAGGGCGTCGATGCTGGACTCCAGCTCGGCCTCGCGCTGCTCCAGCTCGGCGATCGTCTGCTGCGCCGCCTCGCGGTCCTGCTGCTTGCCGGCGACCTGCTTCTCCAGGGCGGCCAGCTCCTTGCGCAGCGCCCGGAGCTTCTGCTGGGCGGTGCGCATCGCCTCGGCCCGGTCGCGCAGCGCGCCGAACGCGTAGCCGGAGTAGGTCGACAGGAACGCGGTGAGCGCCTTGTCCGCGCCGGTGAGCCGGACGATGTTCTCCCGGATCGACTCCAGGTCGTCGAAGGAGGTGGCCAGCCGCTCGATCAGGCCCGGATCCAGCGGGGGCAGCGCGTCGGAGAGGATCTGCTCCAGCTGCCCCTCCAGCACCTTCAGCCCGACGTCGGGGTTGCGCAGCGTGCGCTGCAGGTGCAGCAGGTCGCCGTAGCGGGCGGCGGGCACGCCGTAGACGGTGGCCGCGACCTTGGCGCGGAACGCCTGGTCGTCCAGCACGCAGTCGGCGCCCAGCAGGTCGCGCAGCTGCGCCGAACCCAGCGGCACCCGGTCCGCGCCGACCAGGTACAGGTTGATGCCGACCCGGCGGCTGGTGATGAACCGCCACGAGTCGCTGATCGACTGCGAGGTCTTGGACGCCTTCACGCCGACGCCGCAGGTCAGGAATTCCTCGCCGCCGTCGGGGGTTTCGCGGCGCAGCTCGATCCAGGCGTAGCCGATCCGGTTCGGCCCGCCCGGGTACTCGTCGAGCATCAGGCGCCGGATGCTGACCGTGTCGAAGCCCTTGGAACCCAGCTGCCGCAGGTCGCCGTCCAGGCACAGCGGCAGCAGCAGCTCCAGGGTCCGGGACTTGCCGGAACCGTTGGTGCCCTGGAAGATCGCCCGCCCGCCGTCGAGGTCGAAGGTCGTCTCGGCGTACTGCCAGATGTTGACGATCCCGCCGCGGTGCAGCCGCCAGCGGTTCGCCGCGGGCTCCGTGCTTTCGTGGCTCACCGCTGTTCCCCTCGCATCTCGTCGAACATCTCGTCAAACAGGGACCAGCCCTCCGGCTCGGGGGCGGGTGGCGGCTCCGGTTCCCGGTTGGTCGCCGGAGTCGCGTCCGGCTGCGGCAGCCACCGGTGCGCGGCCGGGCTGAGCAGCCAGTTCCCGTCGGCCTCCTGCAGCAGGCCGAGCCGCCGCAGCAGCCCGACCACCGAGTGCACCAGGTCCTGGTGGTCCTCGGTGGCCTGCCGGGACCACGCGGCGGGGTAGGCCTCGACCAGGTCCCGGCACACGTCGGTGAGGTCCTGCCAGGTCACCGGGTGCTTGCCCGCGGCGTCCGGGTCCGATGTGGACAGCAGCTCGGGCAGCGCCAGCAGCGCGATCCGGGCCACCGTGCCGGGACCGGGGAAGGCCAGGTCGCTCAGGTAGTCCTCCGGGTCGCAGACCACCACGCCTTCCGCGCGGCACTCGCTGACCAGCCCGAAGAACCGCTCCAGCAGCCGGGATTCGCGGGTCACGCGCTCGCGCAGCCAGCTGGACTGCTCGGGCGGGAGGTCGTCGTAGAGCACCACCGGGTCCTCGACCAGCCGCCGCCGGACCGCGTGCTCCAGGTTGCGGGGCCCGGCCGCGCAGGCCAGCTCGATCAGCTGCTCGGGGCTGCCGGCCTCGGCCAGCGGGCCGGCCACGAGCTGTCCGAGCAGGTCGGTGTCGATGGTGATCAGCGCTTCCGCGGACGACTCGGCGGTGACCGAACCCTCGGTCTCGGTGATCACGCCCAGCGCCACCAGCTGCCGCAGCGCGGCGGTCAGCGCGCGCCGGTCCGCCGGGTCGTCGACCACCGCGATCTCGGCCTCCGCCGCCGCGGCGCGCACATCGCTGACCAGGCGCGAGAGCAGCAGTTGGCGGCCGATGCCGGTCAGCGCGGCCAGCGTCAGCGCCAGGTAGGCGTAGCCGCGCGGGGTCAGCGATGCCTCGCCGCGGGTGGCGTCCTCACCGGTGCCCGCCTTGTACAGCCGGGCGAAGCGGCGCTCCACCACCAGCCGGTAGCCCAGCAGCGAGGAGAACACCTCCTGGAGCACCGCGCGCTGCCGGTAGATCATCGGCAGCAGGTCGCCGTCCGTGCCGTCGGCGCGCAGCAGCGGGCGGCGCAGCAGCACCCGCGCGCAGCGGACCACGTTCGCCGCGTCGATGTCCGGGAGCTCGTCGAAGGTCGTCGTGCTCATCGGGCGGTCTCCTGCTCTTCCGGGATCGCGCCGTCCCCGGCGAGTTCCAGCACCGTGTCGCGCAGCACCAGCACCCCGGACGCGCTGGCGATCTCGGTGTGCTGGCCCTCCACCGGGCGCACGGTGACGCGCAGCCGGTGCACCGGGTCGAGCGCGGTGCCCTGCTCGTCGGAACCTTCGCGCTGCGCCATCGCCAGCGTCAACAGCTCGCACAGCACGCCCAGGGCGTCGGAGGAGAGCTGCTGCTCGGCCAGCCGCGTCCCGGCCGAGGCGAGCTCGGCCACCGCCGCGCTGCGCTTCTGGTCGGCCTCGCGGGCTTGGGCCAGCAGGGTTTCCTCGGTCATCGGGTCGTCGAGCACCCGCGACGTCCGGCCCCGGGCACCGCGGTCGCCGCGGCTGCGCACGCTGACCGTGACGTCGAGCACCGGGCCGTCGCGCCAGGAGACCTTGTCGTTGTCGGTGTCGTAGTCCGGCGCCGGCTGCAGGTGGCGGGCCGAGTGCAGCCCGAACGCCGACGAGTACAGCCGGTGCGCGGTCGCCTCGTCGGCACCGTCGAACCACTTCGCGAGCTTCAGCAGCTCGCCCCGGCGGCCCGGGACCAGCCCGCCGCCGGAGGTGGCCCGCTTCACGCTGGCCAGCAGCGAGCCGATCGCGCGGGCGGTGGCCTCGCGCAGCGCGGCGACCTGGCTCGGACGGCCGGGGGAGTCCACGAACCAGTCGGTGAGCTCCTGCCAGTCCGCCGCGGTGCGCCCGCGCGCCCGCTCCACGTCGGTGCCCAGCTGGTCGGCCGGTCCGAGCAGGCGCAGCAGCTCGCCGCGGACCCCGGCCAGCCCGGCCAGCGACCCGGCGATGGTCTCGGTGTGCCGCAGCACGTCCTCGACCACCATCTGGATGTACTCGACCAGCAGGTTGCGGAACCCGGAGATCTCGTCCGGCGCCAACTGGTGCCGGGTCACCACCTGGCCCAGGTAGGCGTAGAAGTCGCGGACGGTGGCGGCCAACTCCGCGTGCTGCAGGAACACCGTGGTGACCTGCTCGGCGAGCCGCTCCCGCGCCACCCGCGCGGTCTTCGCCCGCGGATCGCGGCTCTCGGCGGTCAACGCGTCCGACAGCGCGGTGCCGATCCCGGCCAGACCGCGGTCGATGGCGGGCAGCAGCTCGCGGGACACCTCGCGCGCGCCCTCCGGCACCCGCAGCAGCGCGTCGACGTCCCGCTGCACGCGGACCGCGAGCTTGCTGACCTGGTAGCGGACGCTGCCGTGCTGGAACTCGGCGATGCTCGACGCGATCGTCTCGCGGCGGCCCACCACCAGGTTGCCCCACTTCACCAGCCGCTTGAGCCGGTCGATGACGGTGTCCACATCGGACTCGCCGGGCGCCACCCGGCCCTCCCGCTCGGCAGCGGCCAGCGCCGCGCCCACCTCGCCCGCGGACAGGTCCGCCAGCAGCGTCGAGGTGAACAGCCGCATGATCGCCAGGTAGGTGCGATGCTCGGGCGCCTGCAGGTAGGCGAACAGCTGCAGGCGCTGCCCGTCGTCGCGGGTCTGCTCGAGAGCGTGCGCAGGCACGTCCGCCGCGGTACCCGCGACGCCCGCGCGCAGCACATCGGCTTCGTGGTCCGGGGCCGTCACGGTCCGCCACGATATCCCGTGGGGCGGACACGGCCGGTCACCTGGCCATGCGGTGATCGCGCGCACCGGCCGCCGGGTAGCGTTTCGGGCAGTTTTGCGGCGTGATCGATCTGGAGGGGACAGCACCGGTGAGCGCGGGACGGGCGGTCGGACTACTGCTGGGCGTGGCTGCGGACGCGGCTCTCGGCGACCCGGAGCGCGGACATCCGGTCGCCGCCTTCGGCAAGGCCGCGCAGGCCGCCGAGCGGCTCCTGCACCGCGACCAGCGCTTCGCCGGGGTGATCTACACCGGTGTGCTGGTCGGCGGGACGGTCGGGCTCGGCGTGGTCGCGCAGCGGCTGTCGCAGCGCAGCCCGGCGCTGGAGGCGGCGGTGACCGGCCTGGCGACCTGGGTGGTGCTCGGCGGCGCGTCGCTGGCCGACGAGGGCACCGCGATGGCCCGCCTGCTCGACGCTGGCGAGGTCGAAGCTGCCAGCGAGCGGCTGGGCAACCTGTGCGGCCGCGACTCGGCGGTGCTCGACGGCCAGGGCCTGGCGCGCGCGACTGTTGAATCCGTGGCGGAGAACACCTCCGACGCCGTGGTCGCCCCGCTGGTGTGGGGTGCGGTCGCGGGAGTCCCCGGGCTGCTCGCCTACCGCGCGGCGAACACGCTGGACGCGATGGTCGGCCACCGCTCCGCCCGCTACCGCAACTTCGGCTGGGCGTCCGCGCGGCTGGACGACCTGCTCAACTTGGCGCCCTCCCGCCTGGCGGCGGTGCTGACCTCGGCGTGCGCGCCAGTGGTCGGCGGCTCGGCCAAAGGCGCGTGGCACACCTGGCGCCGCGACGCCTCGGCGCACCCGAGCCCGAACGCCGGGCAGATCGAGGCTGCCTTCGCCGGAGCGCTCCAGATCCGCCTCGGCGGCCGGACGGTCTACGGCCACGTCGTGGAGCAGCGCCCGGTCCTCGGCGAAGGCCGCACGGCCGATGCGGGCGACGTGACCCGCAGCGTCGAGCTGTCCCGAGTCATCGGCACCGTGACGGGCGCCCTGGCGGCCGGCTTCGCCCTGGCCCGAGCGATCCGCCGAACCCGCCGCTGACCCCCTCGCCCAGCTCCGCCGTCCGTCTCCGCCGCAAATTCCATTGAAATCGAAGGTCCGATTTCAATGGAATTTGCGTCCCACCCGGAGCGTCACCCCTTCGGTGGGTGGAGTCCGCAGTTTCAATTGAAAA